>JAGQTR010000121.1 GCA_020438915.1 Mycobacterium sp. | reverse complement strand
CTTGGTTGCCGCAGCGATTTTCATGATCGGGATACTCGAAGTGTTCGACGCCAGCACCGCATCCGGGTCGGTGATGACCGTGTCGAGTTCTGCGAACAGCTTTGCTTTGACGTCCTCGTCTTCGATGATCGCTTCGATGACCAGCTGGCGATCCGCTAGATCCCCCAGGCTGGTGGTGAACACCAGGTTGCCCAGCGCGGCGTCGCGGTCCACATCGGAAAGCTTGCCCTTGGCGGCCGCACGATCCAGCGATGCGGTGATCCGGGCTTTTCCGGCCGCGGTCAGCTCTTCGGTCGGCTCGTAGACCAGAACATGCGCACCGGCCTTGGCGCACACCTCCGCGATGCCGCCACCCATCTGCCCGGCGCCTATGACGCCGACTCTCTCAATGCTGTTCACACTCACGAATCTTCCTCACATCGGCGAGCAGACGCAAAAGGTGCCCGACACGCCGTGGTGTCGGGCACCTTGCGTCTGCTCGCGCAGATAGTGGTGCTCGCGGCCTAGTGGAACTGGCCCTCTTCGGTCGAGCCCGCCAGCGCGGTGGTCGACGAGGTCGGGTCCACCGTGGTGGCGATCCGATCGAAGTACCCGGCGCCGACCTCGCGCTGGTGCTTGGTCGCGGTGTAGCCCCGCTCCTCGGCGGCGAACTCGCGCTCCTGCAGCTCGACGTAGGCGCTCATCTGGTTGCGGGCGTAGCCGTGGGCCAGATCGAACATCGAGTAGTTCAGGGCGTGGAAGCCAGCCAGGGTGATGAATTGGAACTTGAAGCCCATCGCGCCGAGCTCATTCTGGAACTTCGCGATCGTCGCGTCGTCCAGGTGCTGCTTCCAGTTGAACGAGGGCGAGCAGTTGTAGGCCAGCATCTGGTCCGGGAACTCGCTCTTGACACCTTCGGCGAACTTCTTGGCCAGCTCCAGGTCCGGGGTGCCGGTCTCCATCCAGATGAGATCGGAGTACGGCGCGTAGGACTTGGCGCGGGCAATGCAGGGCTCCAGGCCGTTGCGCACCCGGTAGAAGCCTTCCTTGGTCCGCTCGCCGGTGATGAACGGCTGATCGCGCTCGTCGACGTCGGAGGTGATCAGGGTGGCGGCCTCGGCATCGGTGCGCGCGATGACGACGGTCGGGACGTCGGCGACGTCGGCAGCAAGCCGGGCCGAGGTCAGGGTTCGGATGTGCTGTTGGGTAGGGATGAGCACCTTGCCGCCCAGGTGCCCGCACTTCTTCTCCGAGGCCAGCTGGTCCTCCCAGTGCGAACCGGCGACGCCGGCGGCGATCATGGCCTTCTGCAGCTCGTAGACGTTGAGTGCACCACCGAAGCCCGCCTCACCATCGGCGACGATCGGAGCCAGCCAGTTCTTCACTGAGCGGTCGCCCTCGACCTTGGCGATCTGGTCGGCGCGCAGCAGCGCATTGTTGATCCGGCGGATCACCTGAGGCACCGAGTTGGCCGGGTAGAGGCTCTGGTCGGGGTAGGTGTGACCGGACAGGTTCGCATCCCCGGCGACCTGCCAACCGGACAGGTAGATCGCCTTCAGGCCGGCGCGGACCTGCTGCACCGCCTGATTGCCGGTCAGTGCGCCAAGAGAGTTGACGTAGTCCATGTCGTGCAGCTGCTCCCAGAGCACCTCCGAGCCGCGACGAGCCAGCGTGCTCTCCTCCACGACGTGGCCCTGCAGCGCGACGACGTCCTTGGGGGTGTAGGTGCGGGTGATGCCCTTCCAACGAGGGTTGTGGTCCCAATCGTGCTGGATCTGTTCCGGGCTTTTCGGTGTGCCGACGGTGGACATGGGGCTGCTCCTCTGATCGCTTTCACGTTGCCGGAAACCGGCGGGGCTTCCGTGCTTGTTAATGCTCCAGCATCTTCACTGGCGTACTAGCTCAAGGATGCACTACCACATAACTGCTGGTCCACCCGCTCTAGTTGCCAATTTTCGCCAAGTCAGATCGCAGTCTTGCGAAGATTGCGAAGTACCGGCTGCGCCAAACCGATTCGTTGACTACTCGCCGGTAACCGATTTGTGCAGGTCAGTACGCTTGTACTGTTTAACCGAAGCGGGTCACAGAGCGAACAGCGAGGCGACGGCTTTGGTCTCCTCACCGACGGCATATGTGAGCGTTGTAACACTGCGATCGGACAGGTCTGGACCGAACCGATCGGTCGATCCGGCCGGATGGACGTGGGTGAGGATCTCCAACTTGTCACCGAGGGCCACCGGGAGATCGTGCTCGATGGTCACGCGAAGCGGCCCGGCCAACAACTCGGGATGCCCGGCAAGATAGTCCTCGATGACGCTCCAGTAGACCGAGTTGTTCATGTGGTCGAAGATGTCGATATCGCTGACCCGGACGGGATAGGCGCGGATGTCAACGGCGTCTTCACGGCTGCCGGCCTTCAGGTAGGCCTTCCAGCGCAACCGGTCGACCTCAGTGGTGCGCTGCAGACCCTCGATGAAGTCGTCGGCGATGCGCGCGGGCCCCTGGGTCTCCCGGTTGATGTTGATCCAGAACGCCTCTGATTCCAGCAGTCCACCACCGCGCATTCCGTCGATGCGGACCCGCATCTCGCACCATCGGTTGGACGTTCCCGAGCACCAGCGTCGCAACCGCAGCATGTCCTTGAATTCGATGGGCCTGATCAGATCGATCATCGTGCGCCGCACGATCCACAGCGGGTGGGTCTCCTCAAAGCCCATCTCGCGAAGCTGATCCGAGCCGATGTCCTGGATGTGTCGCGTCGCCGCATCGAATTTCAGCCTGCCGGTACGTTCGACGTCGGCTACTCGCAGCGGCCACTGGATGTCGAACACGTCCGGATGTGGGTCCGGTACAGGCATCATGACCTTGCCCAGGCCCGTCGCGGAACCCCTAGTCTGACCGGTGGCACTCACGAATCCCGATACTGCCACAACGGGTGATACTGCCAACGATGCAAAGTCGATCTTCGCAACCGTGCTACCCCGGCTACGCTGGCAGACGTGGCCAGAACGTTCGTCGGCGCCCGGATACGACAGCTCCGGAGCGAACGCGGCTTCAGCCAGGCCGCACTGGCACAGCTGCTCGAGATCTCGCCCAGTTATCTCAATCAGATCGAACACGACGTCCGGCCGCTGACCGTCTCGGTGTTGCTACGCATCACCGAGGTGTTCGGGGTGGACGCGACATTTTTCGCCTCACAGGACGACACCCGGCTCATCGCCGAGTTGCGCGAGGTGATCATGGACCGCGATCTGGGTGTCACCGTCGACCCCACCGAAGTCGCCGACTTGGTCGGAGCCCATCCCGCGATGGCCCGCGCGATGGTCAACCTGCACCGCCGCTATCAGCTGACCACCACACAACTCGCCGCCGCGACCGAGGATCGATTCAGCACTGGCAGCGGCGGCGACCTCAGCTCCGGGTCCATCGCCATGCCCCACGAAGAGGTGCGCGACTACTTTTACCAGCGTCAGAACTACCTGCACGAGCTCGACACCGCCGCCGAGGAGCTCACCGCCGGCATGCGGATCCAGCGGGGCGATCTCGTCGGCGATCTGGCCGACCGACTACGAATCGTGCACGGTGTCAGGATCATTCGCCGTATCGACCTCGGCAAGGGAGTCCTGCACCGCTACGACCTGGAGTCGAAGACATTGGAGATCAGCGCCCACCTGTCATCGGGGCAGACGGTGTTCAGGATGGCTGCCGAGCTGGCCTACCTGGAGTGCGGCGATCTGATCGACAAGCTTGTCGACGACGGCCACTTCACCAGCGTGGAGTCCCAGCGGCTGGCCCGTCTGGGTCTGGCGAATTACTTCGCCGCAGCCGCGGTACTGCCCTACGGAAACTTCCACGACGTGGCGGAGAAGTTCCGTTACGACGTCGAGCGGCTATCCGCCTACTACTCGATCAGCTACGAGACCATCTGCCACCGGCTGTCGACGCTACAGCGGCCGTCGATGCGCGGCGTTCCGTTCTCATTGGTTCGCGTCGACCGTGCCGGAAACATGTCTAAACGCCAGTCCGCTACCGGTTTTCACTTCTCCTCCAGCGGTGGAACGTGTCCGCTGTGGAACGTCTACGAGACCTTCGCCAACCCCGGCAAGATCCTGGTGCAGCTGGCCGAGATGCCCGACGGCCGCAGCTACATGTGGGTGGCGCGGACCGTGGAGCGGCGGGCTTCGCGCTATGGTCAGCCAGGTAAGACGTTCGCAATCGGCCTCGGATGCGAACTGCGTCATGCACAACGGTTGGTCTACTCGGAGGGGCTCGATTTGTCCGGTGACCCGAATGTCCGCGCAACCCCCATCGGTGCCGGGTGCCGGGTGTGCGAACGTGACAACTGTCCGCAGCGCGCGTTCCCGGCGTTGGGCCGCGCGCTGGACATCGACGAACACCGCTCGACGGTGTCGCCCTACCCGGTGAGGCAATCGTGAGTGCACCTGCCCGTATCCCGCCCGGCGGATTCAAGGAGCTGGGCCCGCTCAACTGGGCCATCGCGAAAATCGGCGCCCGCGGAATCCGCCGACCGAGATTCAGCCTGATGAATGTGCTGGGCCGGCACCGGCTGCTGCTGCCGGTGTGGCTTCCGCTGTCGGCGTACCTGCTGTACGCGGGCAAGCTGTCGCGACGTGACGCCGAGACCGTCATCCTGCGGGTGGGCCATCTGCGTGAATGCGAATATGAACTGCAGCAGCATCGCAGGCTGGCCCGCAGCCGCGGGCTCAACGCGCAAGCGCAGGCCAGGATTTTCGAGGGGCCCGACGCCGAGGGTCTCACCGACCGGGAGCGGGTGCTGATCACCGCGACCGACGAGTTCGTCGTCACCCGCGGGGTGTCCGCACAAACCTGGCAGGCACTCGCCGGTCACCTCAGCAAGCCGCAGTTGATCGAATTCTGCATGCTGGCAGCACAATACGACGGGTTGGCGGCGACGATCACCACGCTCAACGTGCCGCTGGACTTTCCGGACTGACCGGCGCTACAGGTACGTCACGCCGAGGACCACCAGCGACAGCAGCACCGGCGACACCGTCAATCCCCAAAGAAACACCGCCCACGTTTCGCCCTTGGGCGTCTGCCGTTTCCACTGCCGCCAGCCGAGCATTCCGGCGGCGGCGCCGACGACCAACGACACCCCGGCGACGACCAGCACCCAGGTGGATATGTCCCGCGACGCAATGGCACCAGAGATGCCGGCCAGCCACAGGATGTGGCCGACCACCAATCCGCCGATACCGGCGACCCAGATCGCTCTCAATTAGAAATTAATCATGTGGCCGGCGAGCCCGTGGAAGCACTCCTGCAACGCCTCCGACATCGTCGGGTGGGTGTGGACGTTGCGGGCCAGTTCGTTGGTGGTCAGATCCCATTTCTGGGCCAGCGTGAGTTCGGGCAGCAGCTCGGAGACATCGTGCCCGATCAGGTGCCCCCCGATCAGTTCGCCATATTTGGCGTCGGCGATCAGCTTGACGAAACCACTCGGGTCGCCCATGCCGTGCGCCTTGGCGTTCGCGGTGAACGGGAACTTCGCCACCTTGACGTCGTAGCCCTCCTCGCGGGCCTGCTCCTCGGTCAGCCCGAAGCTGGCGACCTGAGGCTGACAGAACGTCGCGCGCGGCATCATGCGGTAGTCACCGAGGGCGAGGGTCTCGGCACCGGCGATGGTCTCGGCGGCCACGACGCCCATCGCCTCGGCGACGTGCGCCAGCTGCAGCTTGGCCGTGACATCGCCGATCGCGTAGATGTGGCCGACGTTGGTACGCATGTAATCGTCGATACCGATCGCCTTGCGGTCGGTCAGCTCCACGCCGGCCTTGTCCAGCCCGAAGCCCTCGACGTTGGGCGCGAAACCGATGGCCTGCAACACCTTGTCGGCCTTGAGCTCCTCGGACTTGCCGTCCTTGGACACGGTGACGGTGACCGATCCGTCGGCGCCCTCGTCTTCGATCTTCTCGACCTTGGTGCCGGTGAGGATTTTCAC
>JAGQTR010000008.1 GCA_020438915.1 Mycobacterium sp. | reverse complement strand
GGGATGCAGAACGTCTTGTGCAGGTTCAAGTGACTGACATCACCACCGAACCGGCCCGGGCGAGCGAGGCCCACCAGGGCGTTGAGATTGGCGCCGTCGACGTAGACCTGGCCGCCGGCGTCGTGAACCGCTGCACAGATATCGGCGATGTCATGCTCGTACACCCCGTGCGTGGACGGATAGGTGACCATCAACGCCGACAACCGATCTGCGTATTCGGCCACTTTGGAACGCAGATCGTCGAGGTCGACGTCGCCGTTGGGTCGGCACCCGATGACGACGACCTTCATTCCGGCCAGCGCGGCCGAGGCAGCGTTGGTTCCGTGCGCGCTGGAGGGGATCAAACACACGTCGCGTGCGGTGTCGCCGCGCGCAGCGTGGTAAGCCTGGATGGCCAGCAGGCCCGCGTACTCCCCCTGCGACCCGGCGTTCGGTTGCAGCGACACCGCGTCATAGCCGGTGATGCCGGTGAGCCATTCCTGCAGTTGGGCGATCAGCCGGCGCAGTCCCGGGGTGTCCGAGGGTGGCCCGAAAGGATGCTGGCGGGCGAACTCGGGCCAGGTGATCGGCTCCATCTCCGCTGCCGCGTTGAGCTTCATGGTGCAGGATCCCAGCGGGATCATGCTGCGGTCCAGGGCGATGTCCTTGTCCGCCAGGCAGCGCAGGTAGCGCATCATCTCGGTCTCGGTGCGATACCTGGTGAACGCGGGATGGGTCAGAAACTCCGATGTCCGGGCCAATTCTGAGAGTGGGTCCGCGCTATCGAGTGGCGCAGGGGGCGCATCAGCGGAATCGCCGGAAAAGGCCTCGACCACGGCCGCGACGTGATCCTCGGTGGTCACCTCGTCACAGGTCACCGAGACGTGGTCGTCGTCGACCAGCCAGAGGTTGATGCCACGTTCCTTGGCCGCGGTCCGCACCTGGCTCGCGCGACCGGGGACGCGGCCCAGCACGGTGTCGAAGAAGCAGTCGTGCACCACCTCGATCCCGGCGGCGACCAGTCCGTCTGCCACCGCTCGGGCATGCCTGTGCACCCGGTTCGCGATGGCGGTCAGGCCCGTTGCGCCGTGGTAGCTGGCGTACATGGCCGCCATCACGGCCAGGAGGACCTGTGCGGTACAGATGTTGCTGGTGGCCTTGTCCCGGCGGATGTGCTGTTCGCGGGTCTGCAGGGCGAGCCGGTACGCCGGTGCCCCGTCGGCGTCCTTGGATACGCCGACCAGGCGGCCCGGCAGCTGTCGGGCATGTGTGGAGCCCACGGCCAGATACCCCGCATGTGGACCCCCGAATCCCATCGGCACACCGAATCGTTGGGTGCTTCCGAACGCGATGTCGGCACCTATCTCGCCGGGCGGGGTGATCATGGTGAGCGCCAGCAGGTCGGCGCCGACGGCCACCAGGGCGCCGCGCGCGTGGGCCTGACTTACCAAGGCGGTCCAGTCGTTGACCCCCCCGCCCGCTCCGGGTAACTGGACGATTACGCCGAAGAACTCCCCTCCATCGGGCAGCTCCGGAAGGCCGTCGCGCAGATCTGCGGTCACGATCTCGATTCCCAGCGGTTCGGCGCGGGTCGCCAGCACCGCGGCCGTCTGCGGGTAGACATCGACATCGACGGCAAGACGATTGCGTGACCCGCGGACGGCTCGCTGCATGAGCGTCATCGCTTCGGCGGCGGCGGTGCCCTCGTCGAGCATCGAGGCATTGGCCACCTCCAGGCCCGTGAGGTCAGTCACCATGGTCTGGAAGTTGAGCAGTGCTTCGAGGCGACCTTGGCTGATCTCGGGCTGATACGGCGTGTAGGCGGTATACCAAGCGGGGTTTTCGATGATATTGCGTCGCAACACAGCTGGCGTCACCGTGTCGAAGTATCCCTGCCCGATCATCGACACCGCGACGGTGTTCGAGTCGGCCAACGCGCGTAGCTCGGCCAGGGCTTCGGCCTCGGTGGCCGCCGGGGGCAGCTGCTCCAAACCGGGCGCGACGGCGTGTGCGGTCACCGCATCGAGGATTCCGGCAGGCACGGCCTTGGCAGCCAGCTCATCGAGCGAGTCGACGCCGATCGTGCTCAGCAGCGTGGCTACCGCCTGCGCGTCCGGCCCGATATGCCGGTCGACGAAACTGAGTTCGGACGGCTCGTTGGGGGAATCGGACCTATTACGGGACGACCTGGCATCTGACACTGACGGAATCTCCGAGGTTCAGCGCGGCGCGAAGAGCGCATGCGAACTGGCTCCTCCCCCTCTGTCGTCGACCCGATCGGGTGCCTGAGAGATTCGGCCGGACAGCTGATTTCTTCAGCCGGCGGAGCCTTTCCCCATGGGCGGGTGCCCCGGCCTCCAACTCGTACCGTCTCTAACTGGTACAGGGGCCGACGCACCGCTTTCCAGAGGCATCGGGGCCTCACGCGGTCCGGGGTGCCTGAGAGGTTGACGGAGAGGTGTTGCTCCTTCGGCGCCCGTGGCTGGCGGCCACGGGACTCTCCCGCGCAAGGGCGATGCTCGCACGAGTCTACCGGTGTGCATTGCGGAGCCGCTGATCAGCTCCGCCCACGAACGACCGGGGTCAGCCGATCTTGCGGTCGCGATGCTTGCGCCGCGACGCCAGTTCGTCCTCCGGCGCGGAGATCGACTCACCGCCATCGGCCCGTTCCCCGGGGAATTCGGCAATCGCGCCGGTGAGCTCCCGCATCGCGCCTGACACTGCGATACCGAACACACCCTGTCCGCCCTGAAGCAGATCAACGACTTCCTCGGCCGATGTGCACTCGTAGACCGTGGTGCCGTCGGAAAACAGCGTGATATTGGCCAGATCCTGGACCCCGCGCTGCCGGAGATGGTCCACCGCGACCCGGATGTTGTGCAGCGAGATGCCGGTGTCGAGCAGACGCTTGACGATCTTGAGGACCAGGATGTCCTTGAACGAGTACAGCCGCTGACT
>JAGQTR010000007.1 GCA_020438915.1 Mycobacterium sp. | reverse complement strand
AGAGCGGCCAGAGCGTGGCGTTGGAAAAGCCCTCGTAGTAGTCGGCGACGTCGGTTGCGCTCAGCCGCACCGGGACGAGGGTCATTCCGTCCTGATCAATCGGCTGGTCGTCGGACTCGCCGGGCTCTTCGGGCACGCCGGGCCACCCGATCCAGGCGCCGCGGCGCTTCCGGAGCAGCGGCTCGAGGGCCGTGACCAGTCCGCCCGGACTTTGTTTCCATTCGGTGGAGCCGTCAGGCCGGCGCACCCTGTCGATGGGCAGCCTGTTGGCCACCACGACGAAGTCCGCCGAAGCCGTAGGCGGAGCAGAGCCTGAAGTCCCGGAGGGAGCCTCGGGGCCGCCCTCGGGCGTCATTACGCGTCGGCGAGCTTGGCCGGTCCGATGCCGAGCATCGACAGGAAGATCCGGCATTCGTCGGCGTCGGTGGCGTATGCGGCGACCACGCGTCGTGCTTGGCGTTCGGTGCTGTCGGCAATTGGTTCAACATCGCCGAGTTCGGCGGGATCAGATTTGGCAGGCATAGAACAACTGTATGCGACTCCGCGACGTCGGCGTTCTTTCGGCCACACGGCAGCCGTAATGTGCTCGGTATGGCTGACCCGGCACAGGTGACATACCAGACCCTCGACGAGGGGCGCATCGCGCGCATCTGGCTCAACCGGCCCCATGCGCAAAATGCCCAGTCCAGAACATTGCTTGTGCAGTTAGACGAGGCGTTCGGACGGGCGGAGGCCGACGACGATGTGCGGGTGGTCATCCTCGCGGCCCGCGGCAAGAACTTCTCCGCCGGCCATGATCTGGGGTCAGAGGAAGCGCTGTCCGAACGGGCTCCCGGTCCGGGCCAGCACCCGACGTTCCAATTCAACGGTGCCACCAGGGCCGGGGTGACCGAGCGGACATACCTGCAGGAGTGGCATTACTTTTTCGAGAACACACGACGCTGGCGGGACCTGCGCAAGATCACCGTCGCCCAGGTTCACGGCAACGCGATCTCGGCGGGCCTGATGCTGATTTGGGCGTGCGACTTGATCGTGGCCGCTGACGACGCAAAGTTCAGCGACGTCGTCGGGGTGCGGTTGGGCATGCCGGGCGTCGAGTATTACGCCCACCCCTGGGAGTTCGGCGCGCGCAAGGCCAAAGAACTGCTGCTCACCGGTGATTCGATCGATGCGGATGAGGCGTATCGGCTCGGGATGGTGTCCAAAGTGTTCCCCCGGGCCGAGCTGGAGGACAAGACCCTTGAGTTCGCCCGGCGGATAGCCGAACGACCGACCATGGCGGCGCTGCTCATCAAGGACTCGGTGAACGCCGCCAGCGACGCGATGGGTTTCACCGAAGCGTTGCGCCACGCGTTCCACATCCATGAACTCGGACACGCCCACTGGGCGGCGGCCAATGAGAACCGATATCCGGTCGGGCTGCCACCCGACGTGCCGGACTGGCGGACATTGGGTGCGCCGAAGCCGGCGCGCCGCGACCAGCCGTAGCGTATAACTAGAACCTGTTTCAGTTTTCGGCGAAGGAGTTTTCCACGGTGCTGCTCACGGGGTCTCTGCTGACGGACCGAACATTCCTGATCACAGGTGGTGGCAGCGGGATCGGCAAGGGGGTCGCCGCGGGAGTGGTGGCCGCCGGCGGCAACGCCATGCTCGCCGGTCGCAACGCCGACAAGCTGGCTGCGGCTGCCGAGGAAATTGAAGCGATCAACGAGGGCGCCGGTGGGCGGGTTCGCTACGAACCGGCCGACGTGACCGACGAGGACGAGGCAGCCCGGCTGGTGGCCGCGACGACCGCCTGGCACGGTCGGCTCGACGGTGTCGTCCACAGCGCCGGTGGCTCCGAAACGATCGGTCCGCTTACCCAGATCGATTCCGCGGCATGGCGAAATACCGTCGATCTCAACGTCAACGGGACCATGTATGTGCTCAAACACTCAGCACGGGAGATGGTCCGTGGCGGAGGCGGCTCGTTCGTCGGCATCTCCTCGATCGCCTCGAGCAACACCCACCGCTGGTTCGGAGCCTACGGACCGAGCAAGGCGGCCCTCGACCACCTGATGATGGTCGCCGCCGACGAACTGGGCGCCTCGTGGGTGCGGGTCAACGGCATCCGTCCGGGACTCACGCGGACCGACATGGTTGCCCCCATCATGGAATCGCCCGAGATCAGCGAGGACTATCGTGCCTGTACCCCGCTGCCGCGGGTCGGCGAGGTCGAGGATGTGGCAAACCTTGCGGTCTTCCTGCTCAGCGACGCCGCCAGCTTCATCACCGGCCAGATCATCAACGTCGACGGCGGGCACGGGCTGCGGCGGGGTCCAGACCTGTCGGGGATGCTCGAGTCGATCTTCGGGGCCGACGGGCTGCGCGGCGTCGTTCCGAGCTGAGGAGGCCTGCGCTGATGGGGGCAGGTCACCGGGTTCTCGCGCTGTACTGGTTGGTCGTCGCAGTGGTTGGCGCAACGAGCGCGTCGGCGTCGGCGGCGCCCATCCCGCCGGTGTCCGAGGAGGCGCGCGCGGCGGGATTCGTTGATGTTCGCGGCGTGGTTCCGGACGCTGTCATCGACCTGCGATATGCGACGTCGAACAACTTCGTGGGAGCGCCGCTTTACCCTGCTGGTGCCCGCTGCCTCGTCCACGAATCGCTGGTGCCCGGATTGGCGACTGCTGCCGATGTGTTGCGGCGGGGCGGGGAACGTCTGGTGTTCTGGGACTGCTACCGGCCGCACGACGTACAGGTGGCGATGTTCGAGGCGGTGCCCAATCCGGCCTGGGTTGCGCGGCCAGGGCCATCCGCGCGCAGCCACGAGGCCGGCAGATCGGTGGACGTGACGCTGGCAGGCCCCGACGGACTGGTGGATATGGGCACGGGGTTCGATGACTTCTCTGCGGCCAGCCGTGCGGATGCCATCGACGGGATCAGCGCCGCCGCGCAGGCCAACAGGGCGCGGTTGCGTTCGGCGCTGTCGGCTGGTGGCTTGACGGTATACGCCGGCGAGTGGTGGCATTTCGACGGTCCTGGTGCCGCCGTGGAACGGCCCATTCTCGATGTGCCGGTGAATTAGCGAGTTTCCACCGTTTCGTGTTTTGCCGCTTTTCTGGTCGCGAACATAAGTAGGGTTTTCCGAATCAAATGGTCGTGCGCAGCTCACGGAGGGCATTCATGAACGCTGCGAGGTATATCGGTCGCGTAGGTGGGCTTGCGGTGGCGTTGGGGGTCGGTACGGCTCTACTGACCGGCTATGGTGTCGCTTCCGCTGAGTCCGATTCCGGAGGTTCGGCGAGTTCGTCGGTGTCGGCGGGTACTGCAGATTCGTCGAGTTCAGCCGGGTCGGGGCGGGAGGTGTCGGCTGCAGATGATGCTGCCGGTGGCGCCGGGGCCGATGATGAGTCTGCCGCTCCGGGTGACGACAGCGGTATAGCCGACGATCTGGGCGACAACGGCGATATAGCCGATGATCTAAGTGACAACGGGGATATAGCCGATGATCTAAGTGACGACAGCGATATAGCCGATGATCTAAGTGTCGACAGCGATATAGCCGGCGAAATCAGCGACGATTCGGAATTCGCCGAGCTGGTGGGCGAGTCGGCGCCGTCGGGTTCAGGCGGCCCCTCTTCGTTCTCCTCGTCGAGTTCGGATGTCGCGGGGGCGGTTCCTGAGTTGGACGAGGTCTCTGAGGTTTCCGAGTTCGACTTCGAGGACGACGCGGAGTTGTCCATGAGCTCGCAGGGCGCGGACCCGTCACTGAACGGGCAGAGTGTGGTGACGGTGCATGAGGTCACCTCGGTGCCGCAGATAGCGTCGGCGGTTGAAGCCGCCCCGGCGTCGAGTTCGGTGGTGAGTTTGGCTAGTGCTTCGCTGGACCCGCTCGTCGGTGATGAGCCGACCGTGCCGGCTGGTACGCCGTTCGAGTGGATGCTGGCCGCTGCTGCGCGGCGGGATATCTCGAGCGAACCAACCGCTACCCAGTCAGTAACCTCAGCTGACGCGAGCTCCTCCGCGGTGGCTTCGGCGGGCTTGTTCAGCAACCCGATCAGCGTCACGCCGATCCCAACGGTATTGAACGACGGAATCCTCCTCGGCATCATCGAAGCCTTCAGTTCCCGAGGATTTGAGCTGACCTATACCGTCAAAGAGGCGCCGAGTGACGGCGGAAAAATTACCCTCGTCAACAGCACGGAGTGCGCGCAAATCACCTCCTGCGGTGACGCTTTCCCAGGTGCGCCCGCTGATTCCGGTGACTACACGCTCTTGCCCGATCTCTCGACCGTGCAATCCGGGGGAACCACACAGTTCAGCGTGTTGATCTCGGAAGTGACAGATTTCGACAAGTTCATGGAGGGCCTGCTGGGACCGACACTGGGGCCGTTGCTGGTGCCGCCGGTTGTGCGTTTCCTTCAACAGGTGCCGATCGTGGGTACGCTGCTGGCGCCGCTGATCGGTTACTCCGTGGTGGAGACGATCAGCGTCGATGTCGGCGAGCTGGTGGCCCCTGGCGCCCCGGTCGCGTTTACGACGGATGTGATTTCCTTTGATGGCACGCCGATCAGCACCAACTACTTCCCCGTCTCCGGGCTTGCTGCGGGGGACCCGCCGGCACCCACCCTCCTGAACGGCCCTGGTTTGGGATCTGCGGGAACCATCAACCCCTTTGCGCGCGACGTTCCGGAGGGTGCCCCGGCTGTCGCCCTCCCGGGTATCAACTTGGTTCGCACCGAGGGCTATAACTACGTCTCCTGGGATCCCCGCGGCGAGCACGGCTCTGGCGGCGTGCTGCAGCTAGACAATCCCTTCTTCGAGGGCCGCGACGTCCAGGCCATCATGGACTTTCTCGTCGTCAACGACCTGACCGCAACAAGCGGGACAACACCTTCCGGGGCTCCTGATCCGTTGATCGGCATGTTCGGTGGCTCCTACGGTGGCGGTATCCAATTGGTCGTCGCCGGCATCGATCAGCGAGTCGACGCGATCGCACCGGGAATCGCGTGGAACTCGCTGAACGAAGCGATCTACCCCGACGACGCGTTCAAGACGGCGTGGGCGAACCTGCTCTATCTCGATCTGGTGACCGCCGGCGCGGACATCAACAGCCAGATCCCGCCCGCCATTTTCACCGGCAACCTGTTCAACTTTGTCAGCGAGAGCGCGGAAGCCGTGCTGACCAGCGCCGGTCCGACGGTGCTGGTGGAGAGCATTACCGCGCCCAGCCTCTTGATCCAGGGTATTCAGGACGGATTGTTCGTTCTGGAGCAGTCGGTCCAGAACGGCGAGATTCTCGACGCTAACGGGATTCTCACGAAAATGATTTGGTTCTGCGGCGGTCACGGTCTCTGCCTCGATCCGTTGAACCCCACGCAAAACGACGTCGTTGTGGGCACGACGATGGCATGGATGGACCAGCATGTGAAAGGCGAGATGATTGCGGAGCCGCCCAATTTCCAATGGTTCGGTCAGTTGGGAGGCCACTTCGTCTCCGACCTCTATCCGTTCGAAGACGGTTTCACCGGTCCGAGCCTCGATGTCTCCGATGACGGTGGTTACCTGCCGCTGTTTTCCCTGATCGGCGGCTCGGGTCCGTCAAGAGAGGTGCCCCTCCTGATAAGCCAGGCCACGGCTTCGAAGGCTTGGAACGCATTGAACGTGTCGATCACAACACCAGCGGAGGAGACCCTCATCGTGGGGGCCCCGGAGCTGACCTTCACCTATTCCGGTTTCGGCAACGCCGAATACGTCTACGGCCAAATTATCGACGTAGATACCGGCCTGGTGCTGGGGAACCTGGTCAAGCCCATCCCCGTGACGCTGGACGGAAGAACGCACTCGGTGACCTGGGATTTGGAGAATATTGTCTACACAGCGGCCTCAGAGAACGAGTTGCTCTTGCAGATTACAAGTTCGGCAACCGTCTACGAGGACTGGTCTGCTTGGGGCGGGATCAACATCTCCGACTTGGAGCTGAAGCTACCCACCGTCGCACCCGGGGTGGCAACGCGGGTTCTTGGCTAGGAGGCCGGCACGGTAACGGTGTGCGTGGGCCCAACGGCGCTGCAGGCTGTGGTCGAGTGTGCGCTGAGGGTGGTGACTGTAACCTGAGCGCGAGTGATCGGACCTCAGATTTTGGTGAGGTCGGTACGCATCAGCATGACGTTGTAGTCCGACCACAGCGACAGATTCCAGTAGAGATCGGAACCGGTTCCCGTCGTTGAAGGTGACCAGGGATGCATCATCGGCGCGTAGATGCCACCACTCTGCTGACCCATCAGGACCGTGGCGTCGCTCCAGCTGCCTTCGGGGGTGTCTGAGGTGCGCATCACGATGTTGTTGTATTGGTCGCCGTACAGCGCGACATACTTTTCCAGATACTCGTTGTACTGAACCGACATCTCGCTCACGGTATAGCCGGGTTTCGTTGAACCGCAGGCTCCGCCGTCCTTACCGATGACAGCGGAAGCCGAGGACGGGTTGCCCTTGACCCACTTGGCCGAAGAGCTTCCGAACCACCCCGAGGACCCCTTCTTGTAGTACTCGTACTTCGAGACGTCGAGGATGTCCTCGGCATCGACCCTCGCCACGTAGGCCGCGCCCTGGCGGCCGTTCGGAGTGCCGTAGACGTAGACGTAGCCGTCGTCGCCTTTGACGAAGGCCGACTGCTGGAAGTTCTTGTTGCCGCTGAAGATCGAGTTGTAGCGCACGCTTTCCGGTGCGATGGTGAAGTTTTCGCCGTTGTCCGTCGAATAGGCGATCGCGGAATAGTTTGTATTCCACCGGCCCGACGAACCCCATTTAGACACCGACATGAAGCTGACATACTGCGTCGCGCCGAACTGAGTGTCCGGGGTGGGTAGCGACACACCGGCGGTCGGGATGAGGGTCACCGAGTTGGGCAGCCACGAGGGACGGTTGATGATCGGCCGCGCCCGGGTCGGAGCGTCTAACGGGGCGCCGCCGAACATATTGCCGTTGAACCACTCTCCGTCCGGGATGGTCATGCCGTCGGATAGGTCGCGGTCGGCGCTGCGGAACATCGTGTTGTAGATCCACCTGCCGGTCATGTTGGGCCCGCCGTAGGAGTCGCCGACGGCGATGAGCACCTGGTTCTCGTTCCACGGGGTGGTCGGGTCGTCGGCAATTCCGTTGTCCCACATGACGCCGACGTCGGTTCCGTAGACCTGGAACCGCGCCAGGGTGTTGGCCAGAGTCTTGTCGCTGTAGACATTATTGCCCGTCACCCAGCTGACGAAGTTGGTCGAAGGGCTGACCTGTGGGTTCAGCCACGGCGAGTTAGGCGACGCGACCGCAGCGGCGGCGGGCTCGCTGACCGCCAAAGCCAGGCTCGTGGGAACCACGGCACTTGCCTGTGTGGCACTGACGGTGCTGCGCGATACGAACAGATTCTCGAGCTCGCGCCGGGCGAATGACAGCAGCGCCCACAGGAACGGCGGTTGCGGGGCACTGTCCTGGGTGGCGTCGGCCCTCTGGCGGGCCCACTCCATCATGCTGTTGACAACGTTCACGACCGCGGTGACCAGGTTCGGCTTTGGCGTGGACGGTGTCGAGAGCAAGGCGGCCACCCTCGGTGAAACCGTCCTTGGGCTCGCCGCGGCCAGCGTCGTGGCGTTGGCGAACACCGCGACCTTCTTGGTTTCCTGCGGCGCTACCGCGGGGTCATTTGATTCCTCGACGGCTTCCTTTATCGATTTCTCAACCGCTGATTCCTTCGCGGGGGCATGCGTCGAACCCGTTGTGAAGGCGGGGGAGGATGTTGAAGGACTCGTTGGCTCGGGATCTGCCTCTAATTCGGAGCCCGCGCCGCCGGTCCCGGCGCTGCCCCCGTTGTCCAGTTCGGTCGGTGCCTGTTCCTCAGTTGCTGACTCGTCCGCGACGTCGGTGTCGTCCGCAACGTCGGTGTCGTCCGCAACGTCGGTGTCGTCCGCGAGGTCGGTGTCGTCCGCAACGTCGGTGTCGTCCGCAAGGTCGGTGTCGTCTTGGATGTCCGGGTCTGCCTCAGCGTCGAGGTCCGCGGCGTCTTCTGGCTCGTCGGACTGCTCTGGCTCAGCAGCGTTCGGGGTCTGATCGGTGGTGGCGCCGTCCGTCGATTCGTCATCATCAGAGGTTGCTGAGCTGGCCGATTTCGACGGCGACGCGTTGGTGTCATCGGCCCACGCCACGCCGTGGCCGGCAAACAGCGCAGAACCAACACCCAAAGCGACTGCCAGACCGCCGACTCGACCGACGTACGCTGCGGCACTCATAAAACCCCTTCAATCCAGCCTTGTTCGACCCCCGTCGTGGTGGCCATATTAAACGCACCGACGACGGTCATGGTGATCGAATAGCTAAATCGTCACAGCAATAGCGTCCTTACCGTGACCATTGACATCACGCGGCTGAGGCCGTCCGCAGCAATTGACCGAGGCGATGCTAGTCGACGGCGTCCAGCGCCTTCTCATAGAGCGTCACAGCTTCGGCAATCCCGTCCCCGAGCCAGGCGTCCACGATCCCGACCTGATCGGCAACGAGCTGGACACGATTGAGCCACACCTCGAAATCGGGGTCTCGGCGAAGCCCATCAATCTGCTCCTTCGAGCCCTGGATCAAGAGGAATCCGCCCAGCTCGATGTTTTGCGGCTTGAGGATCACTCGGTCATAGCGCTCGATCCGTCCTTGCTCCTGAAGGGCAGAAAGATAGTCTGGGGCCTCGACCAACATGGCGAGAGCCTGGCGTTCACGCCCGCGCGCTGGCACACCCCACGCGATCCAGAGTCCTGCTTCGGCCATTGGTCCTCCTCGGTCGGACTTGTCAGCGCAACCAAGTATGTCGTGCGGCTGGCTCGCCGGCGCGAGGCCGCGGCCCATCGTGGCCGCCGAAGTCGACTAGAGGCTGGAATCATACGTCCAAGCGGTAGGATCTGTGGTCGGCTCATGGAGCCGGCCAGGCCGCGTTAGCTCAGTTGGTAGAGCGTCGCTCTTGTAAAGCGGATGTCGAGAGTTCGAGTCTCTCACGCGGCTCCATTTCCTATCGGACGCCGGGGCCAGGCAACGCCGCCGGTGCGCTGACGGCCAGTCCTACTGAGCCATAACAGCTGCCGAGGCGAGTGTTCTATCGCAGAGGCAGGGAGGCGTGACGGCAATAACTCTGTCGGCTCAGTCGGTGCCGAAACCGGAGGCCTCGTCATGGTCGACGCGCTTGGAGGGCAGCGCCCGCCGCGCCGAGCGTCGCGGCCGCGGGATGCGCTCGGTGATTCCGCTGAGCGACGTGACCATCCGGTTGAGGGTATCGACCGCATCCTGAAGGGTATCGGCGGTGGGCGTCAACGTGTCCACCGCAGGCTGCAGCCGACTCAGAATCTCAGCGGCTTCGGTGAGTTGTTCGAGCGGTCCATTCTTGGCCGTCAGCTTGTCGATCAGCCCGTCCTCGGCAAGCATCCGCTCGACGAAACCGTCCTCGGCGAACATCCGCTCGATCGGCCCGTCCTCGGCCAGCAGTCGATCGGCGAGCCCGCCGGGAGCCAGGGCACGCTCCAGCCCGCTACCTTCCAGGGATACCCGATCGAGCAGACCACCCGGCGCGGTCAACATGTCCACGACCCCACCGGGACGGGTCAGCTTGTCCGCTGGGCCCCCGCGGGCCAGAATGCGCCCCATCGCCCTGTCCGGTTCGGTCAATTCGTTAACCCGGTTGGCACCGTGGAGTGCGCCGCGCAGTGGCAGTATGTCGGTCAACGGGTTCTCTGTCTGTGCGTCATCCTCGCCCAAGGATTGCTTGACCATCGCGAGCGCGGAGACCGCAACCTGAAGTCCGGTCTCGGCAGCCGCGAGGCCGGCGCGGACAGGGGTCGTCGCTGCCTCCGTGAGGACTTTGGCGAGGTTCATGCGCTCAGTCTAGGGACACCGCAAGATGCACCTCACAGGAAGTGCACAGCCACCATGCAGACTCTTCCAAGCAAACTGGTAGATATTGAGGGACATGGCGATGCCCATTCAGGAAGATCCCAGACATGAAACCGTTCCCGAGGCGCGGGTGCTGGTCGTCGATGACGAAGCCAGCATCGTCGAATTGCTCTCGGTAAGCCTCAAGTTCCAGGGTTTCGAGGTCCACACCGCCTCCAACGGTGCGGCCGCGCTCGACATGGCACGTGAGGTGCGGCCCGACGCGGTGATTCTCGACGTCATGATGCCCGGTATGGACGGGTTCGGGTTGTTGCGCCGACTGCGAGCCGACGGTATCGACGCCCCTGCGTTGTTTCTGACCGCGCGCGACTCCCTGCAGGACAAGATCGCCGGGCTGACCCTGGGCGGGGACGACTATGTGACCAAACCCTTCAGCCTCGAAGAGGTCGTGGCGCGGCTACGGGTGATCCTCCGCCGGACCGGTCGTGGCCATGAGGAACCGCAGGCGTCCAGACTGACCTTCGCCGACATCGAGCTCGACGAGGACACCCACGAGGTGTGGAAGGCCGGCGAGCCCGTGTCGCTGTCACCCACGGAGTTCACGCTGTTGCGGTACTTCATGATCAACGCCGGCACGGTGCTGTCCAAGCCGAAGATCCTCGACCATGTGTGGCGCTATGACTTCGGCGGTGACGTCAACGTCGTCGAATCCTACGTCTCCTACCTGCGGCGAAAGATCGACACCGGCGACAAGCGCCTGCTTCACACGCTGCGTGGCGTCGGTTACGTCCTGCGCGAGCCCCGCTAGGCCGACAATAGCGGCGTGGCAGGTTTGATCAGGCAACAACTCACTCGTGATATCCCGCTTCGGATAGGGCTGGTGGCTGCCACGCTGGTGCTGGTGGCCTGCGGTCTGCTCGCGTCGGGAATCGCCGTCACGACGATTTTGGGGCACAGCCTCATGAACCGGGTGGACGAAACCTTGCTCGACGCCTCACGGGGCTGGGCCCAGGTTCCCAGACGGCTGCCCGCCATCACGGTCGAGGAGCCCAACCCCGCTCGCCCACCATCGGATTTCTACGTCCGGGGTATCGATCCGGCCGGGCACGTCTGGTTGGCGGTCAATGACCGCGCCGCCGAGCCGGCGTTGCCCGCAGACAACGACGTGGGGCCAGAGCCGGTGACCGTCGGATCAATCGATCACCCCGACATCGAGTGGCGTGCGATGACGGTCCGCGGCCCGCACGGCGAGCTCACCACGGTGGCCATCGACCTTTCGGAGGTGAAGTCGACGACGCGGTCGCTGGTCTATGCGCAGCTGGGCATCGGGGTGGCGGTCCTGCTGGTGCTCGGAGTTGCCAGCTATGCCGTCGTGCATCGCAGCCTGCGTCCGTTGGCAGAGGTGGAGCAGACCGCCGCCGCGATCGCTGCAGGGCAGCTGGCCCGACGGGTACCCGAGCGTGACCCGCGGACCGAGGTCGGCCGATTATCGTCGGCGCTCAACGGCATGCTCGCACAGATCCAGCGCGCGATGGCATCGTCGGAGTCGTCTGCCGAGCAGGCGCGTACCTCAGAGGACAGGATGCGCCGGTTCATCACCGACGCCAGCCACGAGCTGCGGACACCGTTGACGACGATTCGCGGCTTCGCCGAGTTGTACCGTTCAGGCGCTGCCCGCGACGTCGAGATGTTGATGAGTCGAATCGAAAGTGAGTCCCGCCGAATGGGTTTGCTCGTCGAGGACCTGCTGCTGCTGGCTCGACTCGACGCGCAGCGCCCGCTGGAACGGTATCGAGTGGACCTGCTCACGTTGGCCACCGATGCGGTGCACGATGCTCAGTCGATCGCGCCGCAACGCGCCATCCGCATGGAGGTCTTCGACGGGCCCGGTACCCCCGAGGTATTGGGCGACGACGCCCGGCTGCGTCAGGTGTTGAGCAATTTGGTGGCCAACGCGCTACAGCACACCCCGGAGAATGCAGGCGTCACCGTGCGGGTCGGCACCGATGCCGACAACGCGGTAATCGAGGTGTGCGATGAGGGTCCGGGCATGCAACCGGAGGACGCCCAGCGCATTTTCGAACGGTTTTACCGGACGGATTCATCGCGGGCGCGTGCCAGCGGCGGCACCGGACTGGGCCTGTCGATCGTTGACTCACTGGTGCATGCCCATGGCGGCAGCGTCAGCGTGACTACCGCGCCGGGCCAGGGGTGTCGCTTCCGGGTGAGCCTTCCGCGCATCGCCGATGCGGCGACGCACGTCACCCCAGC
>JAGQTR010000120.1 GCA_020438915.1 Mycobacterium sp. | reverse complement strand
CCCGCACGACGTCACTCACGCGCTACTGGACTTCCTCGCCGATCCCGTTGTCGACCAACGGATCCGACAACGGACGCGATAGGGTGCCTGGCATGCCGATTGCACCGGGACTGAACGGACCAGCCACCAACAGCCGGACCAAGCTGGTATGCGTCGCAGCCGCCGGTCTGGCCGCGGCGGTGCTGACAGCCTGCGACGCCCAGCCGGGTCCGACGTTGACCCCTGATGCCGCCACCCGGCAGGTGACGGTCGTCGGGGCAGGCGAAGTCCAGGGTTCACCCGACACGCTGACCGTGGACGCGTCGATGGAATTCCTCGCACCCGACGCCACCGCCGCGATGAACCAGACCAACGATCGCCAGCGAGCCGTGATCGACGCGCTCGTCGACGCCGGTATCGACCGTAAGGATCTGGCGACCACCGAAGCCGACCTGCAGCCGCAGTACGGTCCCGACAACAACGCGATCACCGCTTACCGTGCCACCAACTCGATCGACGTGACGATCCGCGACCTCGACATGGCCTCCGAGGCCATCGGTCTGATCGTCAGCACCGGGGGGAACGCCACCCGGATCAACTCGATCAGCTACTCCATCGAGGACGATTCCCAGTTGGTCCGGGACGCGCGGGCCCGGGCATTCGAGGACGCCAAGGACCGCGCAGGCCAGTACGCGGAGCTCTCGGGTCTGGACCTCGGCAAGGTGATCTCCATTTCCGAGTCGGGCGGCTCGCTGCCGCCGCAGCCGATACCCGCGCCGCGCGGGATGATGGAGGCCGCCGTCCCACTGGAGCCTGGTCAGCAGACAGTGGGTTTCAGCGTGACGGTGATCTGGGAGCTGACCTGACCTACGTGGCCGCGGCAGAGCCGACCGGTGTGACCGGTTCGATGACCACGGGGATGCCGTTGAGTACCGCAGTGCCCGACAGCGGGTCCACTGCCGAGCCGTCGTTGAGCTGGTTGACGTTCACGCCGGGGTTGCTGGCCGCCAGCGTCTGCCCGGTGCCGTCGCGGTCATGACCCCAGCCGTGCGGCAGCGACAGCACGCCGCGGCGAATATCGTCGGTGATCTCGACGGGCACCACCAGCTCGCCGCCAGGCCCCTTCACCACGGCGGTGTCGGACACTCCGAGATCAGCGGCATCGTCGGGGTGAATCTGCAGGGTGCACCGATTCGTGCCGCCGGACAGTGCGGGCAGGTTGTGCATCCAGCTGTTGTTGGAACGCAGGTGCCGCCGTCCGATCAGCACGAACCCTCCGTGACGATGCCCCAGCGACTCGCGTAATCGCGCTGCGTCGGCGACCAACGGCGGCGGGGCCAACTCGATCAGACCCGACGGCGTGCGCAGCACTTCGGGCAACCGCGGCTGGAGCGCACCCAGGTCGATGCCGTGCGGTGCCGCTTTGAGCCGCTTGAGGGTCAGGCCGCCGGGCCGGGCACCGAATCCGTCGCCGTACGCACCGAGCCGAAGCATCATGTCGAGCCGGCGCTCGTAGCCCGGCCCGTCGCTGAGCATGGCGGTCAGCTCGTCGACCGCGCGACCGGCGACCGGCGAGGCCGAATCCGCGGTTTCCTTGGCCAGGGTGCTGGCGATGACCTGCTCGTCGACCAGTGCCGGGTCGCCGTCGACCCCGACGCCGTAGAGGATCAACGCGATTCGGGACAGGATCTCGGCCTCGTCGGGGCGGCCCTGCAACGCCAGCGCCGGCGGTGAGTAGCGCGCATTGTTGCGCACCGCAAGGTTGTTCAGCGCGAAGTCGAAGTGCGGGCTGCGCGACGGTGGTGGCGGCGGCAGGATGACGTCGGCGTGCCGGGTCGTTTCATTGAGATAGGGGTCCACGGCAAGCATGAACCCGACCCCGGCCAGGGCAAGGCGGAGCCGGTCGCCGTCGGGGGCGGAAAGCACCGGATTGCCCGCGATGGTGATCAGCGCCTTGATCTGGCCCTCGCCCGGGGTTTCGATCTCCTCGGCAAGCGCGGCGGTGGGTAGCTCGGAGAGCACCTCGGGATGACCGGAGACCCGGCTGTGCCAACGGCCGGTCCGGAACCCACGGCCCTTGCGGCGACCACGCGGTGCGGGCGCAACCGGCGACAACGGAAACATCACACCGCCGGCGCGGTCCAGATTGCCGGTCAGGACGTTGACCACGTCGACCAGCCAGCTGCCCACGGAGCCGAATTCGACCGTGGAGGTACCGATCCGTCCGTACACGGCGGCCGTCGGCGCCGCTGCCAGCTCCCGGGCCAGAGTTCGGATCTCGTCGGCCTCGACTCCGCAGTGCTCAGCCACGATGGACGGCGAAAAATCACGGGCGAGTTCGCGGACGACGTCCAGCCCGGCGACGTCGTCGGCCAGGGCTCCGAGATTGACCAGGCCCTCCTCGAACAGGACATGGACGACGGCGAACAGGAGTGCGGCGTCGGTGCCGGGCCGCGGAGCCAGATGCCGATCAGCCAGCTGGGCAGTGCGGGTTCGCGCGGGGTCGATCACCACCAGCTTGCCTCCGCGTTTGCCCAGGCTGCGCAGCTTGCCGCCGAAGTCTGCCGCGGTGGCCAGGCTGCCGTTGGACACCAGCGGATTCGCCCCGATGATCACCAGATAATCGGTGCGATCGAGGTCAGGCACGGTGAACGCGACGGGGCTGCCGAACATCAGCCCCAAAGCCACGTGCTTGGGCATCTGGTCCAGCGTGCTCGCCGAGTAAACCTGATGGGTGCCGAGCCCACGGATGATCAGCGGCGGATAGAGCGCCCCGGCGACGGTGTGGGCGTTCGGGTTGCCCAGGTACACGCCCACCGACTCGCCACCGTGCTCACCTAACACCGCGCCGAGACCGTCGGCGGTGGCGGCGAACGCCTCGTCCCAGGTCACTTCGGTCAGCACGCCGTCACGGCGCACCAACGGAGCCGTCAACCGGTCGGGATCGTTGTCGAGTTCTGCGAAACTGGCGCCCTTCGGGCAGATGAAGCCGGCGCTGAACACATCGTCGCGGTCACCTCTGGCGCCCACAACCCGTCCCTCGTCGATGGTCAGCGTCAGGCCGCAGGTTGCTTCACAGAGCGGGCAGATTCGCAGGGCAGTTTCGGTCACACCTCGATACTGCTCCGATTACTCGTCCTCGTACACCTTGGGGTCGAGGGTGCCGATATAGGGCAGGTCACGGTAGCGCTCGGCGTAGTCGAGTCCGTATCCGACGACGAACTCGTTGGGGATATCGAAACCGATATAGGTGATGTCGACGTCGGCGCGCACCGCTTCGAGTTTGCGCAGCAGCGTGCACACCCGCAGCGACCGCGGGTGCCGGGTCGCCAGGTTGCGGAGCAGCCAGGACAGCGTGAGCCCCGAGTCGACAATGTCCTCGACGATCAGTACGTCCCGATCGTTGATGTCGCGGTCGAGGTCCTTGAGTATTCGCACCACACCCGAGGACGAGGTGGACGAGCCATAGGAACTGACGGCCATGAATTCCAGCTGGGTGGGCAGCGGTATCGCGCGGGCCAAATCGGTGACGAACATGACCGCACCCTTGAGCACGGTGATGAGAAGCAGATCCTGTCCGTCCGTGCCGTCGGATCCCGACACCGCGTCGCGGTAGTCCGCGGCGATCTGCTGGCCCAGTTCGGCAGTCTTGGACCGGATCTGATCTTCGGACAGCAGTACCGACTTGATATCGCCGGGGTACAACTCCGCAGCATGCGCAGGCACGTCCACAGCGTGCCACGCCGTAGCCGGGATAACCAAGGCGAGTCCTCACACCGGTTCTTGGTGCAGCATCAGCGTTTGCCCTCGACGACTCGCGAACAGCCGGGTCCGAGGTGCGACACCGGGTACCGCCACCCCGCCCTGCCCCCGCCAGGCGGTGACAAGATCGTCGACGGCGCGGATCTGTTTATCGGTCAACCCGACCGCCCCACCGGCCAGCAGCCACCCCCGGATGACCCTGCGCCGGACCGCCCCGGGCAGCGGGGACAGCGCAGCGGCGGAAAGGCCCTCTCCATCCGGGCCTGCGGCGAGCTCGGCGAGGACCTCCGCGGCCATGCCGTCCAGCATGTCGGTGTCCTCGCGCAGCGCGGTTGCGGTGCGCGCCAGGGCCTCCGCCACGCCGCCGCCGAGGACTTCCTCGAGCAACGGCAGAACTTCGCTGCGCAATCGGACCCTGGTGAAGCGCCGGTCGGTGTTGTGCGGATCCTGCCACGGCGTCAACCCGAGTTCGGCGCACGCCAGCCGGGTCAGCTCACGGCGCACCCCGAGAAGCGGCCGGTACCAGGGTGGGTCGTAGGGCCGCATACCGGCGATGGACCGGGCGCCCGATCCCCGGCCCAGGCCGAGAAGCACCGTCTCGGCCTGGTCGTCAAGAGTGTGGGCCAACAGCACCGACGCGCCCGAACGGGCACCGTCGAGGGCGCGGTACCGGGCAGCCCGGGCGGCCGCCTCGGGACCCCCGGCGGTGCCCACCTCGACGCAAATCACCTCTGCGTCAACACATCCGACTGCGATAGCCTGATCCCGCGCGGTGGAGGCGACGGTCGCCGAGTCGGCCTGCAGGCGGTGGTCGATGATGAGCGCGGCGGTAGGCCGTACCGCCGCGGCCGCAGCCGCCAACGCCAGCGAGTCCGGTCCGCCCGACAGCGCGATGCACCACCGGTCGTCGACTGGGACGTGGTCGGCGGCGAAGCGCGTGACCACCGCCCGCAGTTCGGCTACAGCAGTCGGTCGATCCATCGCTGCGGCTCATCGATTTCTTTTGGCAGCGGAAGACTTTCGGCGCTCGACCAAATGGCGTTGAACCGGTTCATCCCGACCTTGGACACGACCTCGTCCACGAAGGCCTTACCTCGGGTGTACTGGTTCATCTTGGCGTCGACGCCCAGCAGCGCGCGCAACAGTCGCTGCAGCGGGGGCTGTTTGCGTTGCCTGCGTTGGTCGAACCGACTCCTGATCACCGCGACCGAAGGGACCACCGCGGGTCCGACCGCATCCATGACGTGCTCGGCGTGCCCCTCCAGCAGCGTCCCCAGCACCAGCAGTTGATCGAGGGCTTTTCGCTGCGGCTCGGACTGCACCGCCCGCAGCAATCCGAGGACACCAGCCGGATTCAGCTGCGTGTCAGCGTCGCTCGAGCCGTTACCGAGGCCGCGCAGATACTCGGCCAGCCGGCCCACGACCTTTCTGACGTCCTCGCCCGCATCCTCGGTCAGCACCGCCAGCGCAGCTGTCATATGTCCTGCCAGCCAGGGGTTGGCCCGAAACTGCACCCGGTGGGTGACCTCGTGCAGGCACACCCACATCCGGAAGTCCGCGGGGTTCACCCGCAGTTGGCGCTCAACCGCGATCACGTTGGGGTACACCAGGAGCAGCTCGCCACCGCCGTGTTCGATTCCCGGGTCGGCCCCGCCGGCCGAAAACGGGTCGTACTGGCCCAGGATTCCCGACGACACGAACGCCAGCACCGCTGCGGTCTGGGCACCGGCGATACGTCCGCTGATCACCCGGGGTTTGGCTGCGGCCTCAGCGCCACTACCGTCCCCACCCCCGGTCATGACGCGCATGGAATGCGCCGCCGCGCGAATCCATTCGGGCCGGTTGACGATTCGCGCCTCGGGAATCTCACCGCCCTCGATCAGCCCGGTCACCTCTCGGACGGGCAGTTCGGACGCCCGGGCTGACTCGCCGAGCTGCTCGATCGCCTGTCTGCGGGTGTAGTCGGTAGCCGGGGGTTCGGGGCGGGCCAGCTTGCCGCCCAGGGTTGCGGCCAGGTTCCAGTCGACTGCGCGGCCGACCGCGAAGCCGGACTTCGCCGATGGGCTCACGTGCATCCGCACGAGCGCAGCGTCGCCGCGAAGGCATCGAGCGCCGTGCGCCCGCTCGGGCCGGCATCGTTGGACAACAGGGCGAAGGTGAGTACCCGGCCGCTCTCGTCGGTGACGATCCCGGCCAACGAATTGGTGCCGGTCAGGGAGCCGGTCTTGGCTCGCAGGTACCCGGCGGCGTGGCGGCCTTCGTCGGTGTCGAGGTAGCGGTTGGACAAGGTTCCGCTGCCCCCGGCTATCGGCAGCAGATCCACCAGTGGACGCAGATCAGGCACGCTTTCTCCGGCTGCGGCGTTGATCACGCTGTCGAGGTTCTCGGCCGTGAGCCGATCGTCCACCGACAGTCCGCTCGAGTCGAACAGCCGGGCTCCGCGGGTGTCGATGCCGGCGTCCTCCAGTGTCTTGAGCACCGCGCGCGTGGCACCGTCGAAACTCGCCGGCAACTCCAGCTTCACCGCGACCTCCCGGCCGATGGACTCCGCCATCACGTTGTCGGAGAAGTTCATCATGTCGCGCAACCGTTCCATCAGCGGTGGCGACTGCACCGAGGCGAGCTCCTTACCGTCAACGGTGGCGGCCGACGACGACAGCACCGTGACCTTCGCCGGGTCGACGCCCAACGCCGTTGCCAGGGCGCGGCCCGCATCCAGCGCCGGAGTCTTCGAGCGCCGCGATTCGACGCTGACCGGTTGAGTGCGTCCGCCGTCGAGCATCACCGACTCCATCGGGGCGATGTCGCCGCCGTCGATGTCCAGCGGATCCCAGCCCGGCGCCAGCGTCGGGCCGCTGTAGGCACTGATATCGACCTGCACCGCAGTCGCCGTGGTTCCGCTGCGACGCACCTGATCGGCCAGATCGGCGATGCGCGCCGCGTCCCGATACCAGGTTTCCTCGTCGCGCGGCGCTGCCGAGAGGGTCTGATCACCGCCGCCGACCAGCACGACCACGCCGGGTTCGCGGCCGGCCAGCACCCTGGTGGTCAACCGGTCATCCCGGTCCAGGGCCAGTAGCGCCGCGGCTGCGGTCAACACTTTGTTCGTCGACGCCGGTTGCATCGGCACCTCAGTCCCCTGTCCCCAGATCTCCCGGCCGGTCAGCGCATCAGCGACGCGGGCGGTGAAGCGCCCCAGGTTCGGGTCGGCCAGCACCGGCGCCAGGACCGCAGCAAGTCCGTCGGTCGTCGGTACCGGCGCGGTGTCTGCGACGGGAACGACCGCGGGAGCCGCGGTCGCCGGGGCAGGTGCGGGGTCCACAGCCAGCGGAGCGCTGGACTCCCGGCTGGTCAGCAGTGCGGCAGCGGCGACGACGACAGCGACCAGCGCCAGTACCGCCACCCCGACCATGACGTGGGTCGATCGACGCCACCGCGTGGGCCGCATGTTCCTCCTGCTTTCGATCGATACCCAGGCCACCCCTGTAGTGCAGGGTATCGCCCCGTATATAAGGTGGACTCCGCCCTGTTGACCGCGTCGTTCCCCGGCCCCGAGCCGACCCTGAGCCGAAGGAGTCCCCACGGTGCAATTCGATGTCCTCATCGAGGTCCCGAAGGGATCGCGAAACAAGTATGAGGTGGATCACGACAGCGGCAAGGTAAAGCTGGACCGCTACCTGTTCACGGCGATGGGCTACCCGACGGACTACGGCTACATCGAGGACACACTTGGTGAGGACGGAGATCCGCTGGACGCGCTGGTGCTGCTTCCCGAGCCGGTGTTCCCCGGATGCATCTTGAAGGCCCGCCCGGTGGGCATGTTCCGGATGACCGACGAACACGGCGGCGACGACAAGGTGCTGTGCGTGCTCGCCGACCCGAGGTGGGATCACATCACCGACATCGGCGACGTTTCGTCGTTCGAGTTGGACGTCATCAAGCATTTCTTCGTGCACTACAAGGACCTCGAACCCGGGAAGTTCGTCGAGGCCGCCGACTGGGTGGGCCGTGCGGACGCCGAGGCAGAGGTGCTGCGCTCGATCGAGCGGTTCAAGACCGAGGGGCACTGAACCCCGTCAACCACGGCGATCCCGATGTCCGGGACTGAGGCCAGACCCGGCCGTCGCAGGAATTAGCGTCGCTGTAACACGGTGTAACGCCGCCGTGTCTTCCGGCTTCGATCATGTTCGTATGCTGCTGCATCAGGGAATCGGGCTGAACGCGTTCAACGCGATGCCGATGAGACGCGCTGTTCACGCGGTGTTCGAGTGCTGCTTCAGCGTGCCGCTGGCCGCCGACTTGGCGCGGGCCCGCCCGTTCGAAAGCCGCGACCAGCTCTTTCGCTGCGCGGACACGTTGCTGTTCGGATTGACCGAGGGGTCGGTCGACTCCATCCTGCAGGCCTACCCCGATGTCGGACGCCGGCCGGGCAGCGAGAAGTCCCAAGCTGAGCAGTGTGGCATCACCGACGAGCGCCCCGAGATGATGCTCGAACTGGCGGGCGCATCGAGGGCCTACCTGCAGCATTTCGGTTTCAGGTTCGTCATGTTCATCAACGGTTTCAGCGCCGACGACGTGCTCGCTGCGCTGACCGACCGGCTCCTCAACGACCTCGAAACCGAACGCAAGGTGGTCCGCAACGAGCTGGCTCGGATCAATCGCACCCGTCTCGAGCGGATGCTCGGCCCCGAAGGTGGCTACGACAACTGGTGACCCGGCTCGGGATCGGCCGACCGTGGGCGCTATGTACGCGAAGTGGCCAAATCGCGTACGTAAGGCCCACGCTCAGTCCGCCGCGTCGACCGCTGCGTCGTCGGTCGAGGCGGCGCCGTTGCGCCGGACGTCGTGCACCCGGGTCTTGTACAGGCTCGCCGCGGTGGTGAGGACCAGCGTGAAGACGATGACGCCGAGGCTGAGCAGTGTCGGGATCTCCGGGACCGGAACGGCTTCACCGCCGTTGACGAACGGCAACTCGTTTTCGTGCAGCGCGTGCAACAGCAGCTTGACGCCGATGAAGCCCAGGATGACCGCCAACCCCTGGGAGAGGTACACCAGCCGCTTGAGCAGATCTCCCAGCAGGAAGTACAGCTGGCGCAGGCCCATCAGGGCGAACACGTTCGCGGTGAACACCAGATAGGGCTCGCGGGTCAGACCGTAGATCGCCGGAATCGAGTCCAACGCGAAGAGCAGGTCGGTGGTGCCCAGCGCGACGATGACCAGGAACATCGGCGTCATCAGCCGCGCCCCGGTCCCGCTGTGATCTTTGACCCACAGCCGCAGGCCGTCCCACTGGTCGGTGAACTTCAGGTGCCGCTGGGCGAACCTGACAACCGAGTTGTCGGCGTCGTCGTCGTGTTCGGTGTCGCGAACCAGCTTGATCGCCGTGTACAGCAGGAATGCGCCGAATAGGTAGAACACCCACGAGAACTGCTCGATCGCCACCGCACCCAGCGCGATGAAAATCCCGCGGAAGATCAGTGCCAGGATGATGCCGACGAGCAGGGCCTGCTGCTGATAGATCCGCGGCACTTTGAAGCTGGCCATGATGATCAGGAAGATGAACAGGTTGTCGACCGACAGGCTGTACTCGGTGAGCCAGCCCGCGAAGAACTCAAGCCCGTACTGGCCGCCGTGGAAGAACCAGGTCCACAGCCCGAACGCGATCGCAAGGCTGATGTAGATCGTCAGGTAGGTCGCTGTCTCACGCTTTGAAGGCTCGTGCGGTCGCCGCCCGATCACGATCACGTCGAAGAGCAGGATCGCGATCGTCACGCTCAGGGTGATGCCCCACTCGAGTGCAGAGACGTTCATCGATCCTCCGGCCGTCGGTCTACGCCGGAGGTCTCTTCCACCGTCATCGGCCCGAGAGTCGATGGTCGGCCCGCGGCACCGGTCGTCGGGCTATCGACATCGTGCTGAGCCGGACAACGTGGTGACGACACCGCAGCGAAAGGAATACTCCCCTCCAAGGGCCTCATTGTGCCAGTCAATTGCCCGACACGCGAAACACGGCATCGACCGTCGCGATGTGGCTCGGCTGCTTTCAGTACTTTGTATCCGTGACAGCAGCGGATCCGGCCCCGGAGATCCCCCGTCAATTCATGCTGTCGGCGCAGGCCTGCGAGCCACGAACCCTGATCGACATCCTGTACGAGAGCGCGCGGTGCCATCCCGACGCGCCGGCGCTCGACGACGGCAACGTCCAGCTCACCTACGCCGAGCTGATCTCCGACATCGAAGACAGTGTCGCCTGGCTGGCCGCGCGGGGAATCGGCCGCGGAGACCGAATCGGGATTCGGATGCCGTCGGGCAGCTACGCGCTGTATGTCGCGATCCTGGCGACACTGGCGACCGGCGCCGCCTATGTTCCGGTCGATGCCGACGACCCGCCGGAGCGCGCCGAACTGGTGTTCACCGAAGCCGGCGTTGTCGCCGTGATCACCGAGCAGGGCCTGGTCCGCGGGACGGGATCGTCGCGGGGCTGGCGCGCCGGTCCCCCACTGGGGCGCGATGACGCCTGGATCATCTTCACCTCGGGATCCACCGGCACCCCCAAGGGGGTCGCGGTCACCCATCGCAGCGCGGCGGCTTTCGTCGACGCGGAGGCGCGGATGTTCCTGCAGGACAAACCCATTGGACCTGGCGATCGGGTGCTGGCTGGACTCTCGGTCGCGTTCGACGCGTCCTGCGAGGAAATGTGGTTGGCATGGCGGCACGGTGCATGCCTGGTGCCGGCACCGAGATCGCTGGTGCGCAGCGGGATGGATCTGGGCCCGTGGCTGGTTTCCCGCGATATCACCGTCGTATCCACCGTTCCCACGCTGGCGTCGTTGTGGCCCGCCGAGGCCCTGGAGTCGGTACGGCTGCTGATCTTCGGAGGCGAACCCTGCCCGCCGGAATTGGCCGAGCGGCTCGCCTCCGGCCCGGACTCCGTGGGGCGCGAAGTGTGGAACACCTACGGGCCGACCGAGACCACTGTGGTCGCGTGTGCGGCACGGCTGGACGGAAGCAGCGGCGGCCCGGTCAGCATCGGCCTGCCGTTGCCGGGGTGGGATCTGGCCGTCGTCGACCGCAGCGGAGACCCGGTGCGCATCGGCGAGGTCGGCGAACTGGTCATCGGTGGAGTGGGGCTGGCGCGCTACCTCGATCCTGAGAAGGACGCCGAGAAGTATGCCGCCATGCCTTCGCTGAGTCATCAAGGGCATTGGAGCCGCGCGTACCGCAGCGGTGACCTGGTGCGACTGGAATCCGAAGGGCTGTACTTCGTCGGACGCGCGGACGATCAGGTCAAGGTCGGCGGGCGCCGCATCGAACTCGGCGAGGTGGACACCGCGCTGGTGAACCTGCCCGGAGTCAGCGCCGGGGCGGCGGCGGTACGCAGAACCGCCGGCGGTACTCCGTTGCTGGTGGGCTACCTCGTTGCGGACCCGGGTTCGGCCAGACCGCTCGATCTTGCCGCGGCCCGCGCTCGGCTGTCGGAGGCGCTGCCCGCCGCGTTGGTGCCCAGGCTGGTGGTCATCGACGAACTGCCCACCCGCACATCCGGGAAGGTGGATCGCGACGCCCTCCCGTGGCCGGTCGGCACCGACGATGAGCACGAACCCGACCTGGACGGCACCCTGGGGTGGCTGGCCGGGCTGTGGCGTGACGTGCTGGCGGTTTCGGTCGACGGGCCCGAGGCCGACTTCTTCGCCCTCGGCGGCGGATCGCTGTCGGCTGCCCAGTTGGTCGCCGCGCTACGACAGCGCTACCCCCAGCTGACCGTCGCCGAACTCTACGACCATCCGCGGCTGGGCTCACTGGCCGGCTACCTCGATGAGCTCAAGCCCCCGCCGGAAGTCCAGCTTCGCGATGTGCTACCCGTCCCACGCCTCACTCAGGCTGTGCAGATGGCGTTGACGGTGCCGCTGGCCACGCTGACCGGGATGCAGTGGGTGGTCTGGCTGGCGATTGCCAACAACATCGCCGCCACGCTGTCGCTGGTGGGTTGGGCGAGACCGGTCAGCTGGTGGTGGATCCTCGCGGGTTTCGCACTGTTCGTCACCCCGGTGGGGCGGATGGGTATCGCGGTGTTGGGCGCGCGCATCCTGGCGGGCAATCTGGAGCCGGGCACCTACCGCCGTGGCGGGTCGGCGCACCTGCGGGTATGGCTGGCCGAGCGACTGGCCGAGGCCAGCGGAGCGGAGAACATGGCCGGTGCACCGTGGCTGGTGTACTACGCCCGCGCGTTGGGCAACCGCGTGGGCAAGGGAGTCGACCTGCACTCCGCTCCTCCGGTAACCGGAATGCTGACACTGGGTCATCGCTGTTCCATCGAGCCCGAGGTCGACCTGACCGGCCACTGGATCGACGGCGACCAGTTCCATGTCGGACCCATCACCATCGGCAACGACGCCACCGTCAGTGCCAGGACCACGTTGCTACCCGGCGCGGTGGTCGGCAAGAACGCCGACGTGGCACCGGGGTCCGGCGTCCTCGGAAAGGTCAAGAACCGGCAGTCCTGGAAGGGTTCCCCCGCAGTGAAGTCCGGCAAGGCCAAGCATCCGTGGCCCGACCACCGGCCGGCCCGGGCACCGGCGTGGGTGGCGATGTACGGCATCACGTCGCTGTTGCTGGGCGCGCTGCCGCTGGCCGCGCTGGCAGCAGCGCTGGCGGTGATCGGCTGGGGGGTGCGCGGCACGGATTCACTGGCCGCGGCGGTACCGCCGGCGCTGGTGTGGGTGGTTCCGGCCACGTTGGCGGCAGTCCTGACGTACGCGGTGATCACGGTGTTGGCGGTGCGATTGCTCGCCCTCGGTCTCCACGAGGGCTACCACCCGGTCCGCAGTCGTTCGGGCTGGCAGCTGTGGGCCACCGAGCGGTTGATGGACGCCGCCCGCAATTACCTGTTCCCGGTCTATGCGAGCCTGCTCACTCCCTGGTGGCTGCGTGTACTGGGGGCGAAGGTGGGCAAAGGCACCGAGATCTCGACCGCGCTGTTGATCCCCAAGTTCACCGTGGTGCAGGACGGCGCGTTTCTCGCCGACGACACCATGGTCGCGTCCTACGAACTGGGTGGCGGATGGATCCACGTTGCCCGGGCGACCATCGGCAAGCGGGCGTTCCTGGGAAACTCCGGTATCACCCAACCCGGTCGGCGGGTGCCCGACGACGGTTTGGTCGCGGTGCTGTCGGCGGCACCGCACAAGGCCAAGGCCGGATCGTCGTGGCTGGGGAGCCCACCGGTGCGGCTGCGCCGCGAGCCGACCGCCGCCGATGCCCTGCGCACGTTCCATCCGTCGGCGCGGCTGAAGGCACTGCGGGCCACCGCGGAGACCTTTCGGCTTCTCCCCGTCGTGGCGACGTTCGCCATCGGAGTGGCAGTGCTGTTCGCCCTCCAGTTCCTGGTGGTGACGCTCGGCTGGCCCTGGGCTGCGCTGGCCGCCGGGTTGATCCTGCTGGCCGCCGGAGCGGTCGCCGGTGTCGTCGCGGTAGCGGCCAAATGGCTTATGGTCGGGCGGATCACCGCGATCGAACATCCGCTGTGGTCGTCGTTCGTCTGGCGCAATGAGGTGTCAGACACCTTCGTCGAAACCGTGGCCGCACCATGGTTCGCCCGGGCCGCCGCGGGTACACCGGTGATGAATGTGTGGTTGCGCGCCCTGGGCGCAAAGATCGGGCGGGGCGTGTGGTGTGAAACCTACTGGCTTCCCGAAGCCGACCTCGTGACGCTCGGAGAGGGCTCGACGGTCAACCGCGGATGCGTGGTGCAGACGCATCTGTTCCACGACCGCATCATGCGGATGGACACCGTCGTCCTCGAGCAGGGTGCGACCCTGGGGCCGCACTGTGTCGCATTGCCCGCCGCGCGCATCGGCGCCGGGACAACCATCGGGCCGGCATCGCTGGTGATGCGTGGTGACGTGGTACCGCCGTCGACGCGATGGCAGGGCAATCCCA
>JAGQTR010000006.1:8145-12858 GCA_020438915.1 Mycobacterium sp. | reverse complement strand
AGGTCCTTGTCGAAGGCGTTGTACTCGACGGAGCTGGCCTCGGTGGAGAACACCTGGGCATGCGCACCGTTGACGGCACGACGGAATGCGGCCTTCTGCTCGTCGGTACCGTTGGTGGACACCGCGAGGTAGGTGAAGGTGGTCCGCGCCCGCTTGATCGGGTGCCGATCGACCCGCCCGCTCTCGACCCGGCTCTCCATCACGCCGTATCCGACGCCGGGCCGCGCCAACTGCATGATCACGTTCGCCGGACCGGCGAGCAGTCCGAGCCCCAGCATCCCGTCGGAACCGGACTTCGGCGACTCCCCCGCAATCGCGCCGTCACCGACCGGCCGTTCGACATGNNCGGCGTCATTGTTGATTTTTCCACCGTCATGGACGGCTCCTCTCCGCAACGGCACGCAGAAGTGCGAACGCTCGTTTCCTGATATTGCTCCTACGCTCGCCACCTGTCAATATGGACAGATGCCCCAGGTCCGTCCGTACCGCGGCGTCGACGCCGCGCAGCGGATCGCGCAACGCCGACGCCGATTGTTGGAAGCCGGCCTGGATCTGCTGGGCGGGCCGGTCATCCCGGGCGAACTGACCGTCCGGTCGATCTGCTCGCAGTCCGGCCTGGCCGCTCGCTACTTCTACGAGAGCTTCGCCGACAAGGACGCGTTCGTCGGCGCGGTGTTCGACTGGGTGATCTCCGACATCGCGACCACCACCGAAGCCGCCGTGGCGACCGCCCCAGCGCGAGAACAGAGCCGCGCAGGGATGGCCAACATCGTGCACGCCATCTCCGCCGACCCCCGAGTCGGTCGATTGTTGTTCAGCGTCCACCTCGCCAATCCGGTGGTGGTGCACAAACGCGCAGAGTCCGGCGCCCTGTTCGCGATCCTGTCGGGCCAGCACGCCGGTCTCGCCCTGAACCTCGAACCCAACGACCGGATCAACGCCGCAGGACACTTCGTGGTGGGCGGTGTCACGCAGACGTTGAGCGCGTGGCTTGCCGGCGACATCGGCTTCACGCCTGGCCAGCTGATCACCCACCTCGCGGCGATGATCGACCAGCTGGCCGACCCCGCTCTCTACCGGGACTGAACCGGAAACCGACTCAGGTTGCGGCGGGCACCCGACGGTCGGCGGCGGTCTTCGGGACGGCTACCGCATCAGCGCCAGTAAATTCTTTTGTCCAACAGGCAAATTCAAGCGTAATTCCGTCCGGATCCAGGAAGTAGAACGACCTTACGTACACGCCTGGATGCAGGGTTGCCGAAACCTGGGCCGGGCTCTCGTCATGGTTGAGGACCGGACCGACCCGCACCCCCTTGGCCTTGAGGCGCGCTCGATACTCGTCGAACTTCTCGGCCGGTACGTGGAATGCCAGGTGGTTCATCGTGCTCACCGCGCTGACGATGTCCCCGATGCCCGGAATGGCCTCCGGCGAGGAGATACCGGGAACCCGGTCCGGTGCGTCGGCGAACCAGAAGAACGCCACGCAGTCACCGTTGCCGGCATCGAAGAAGAAGTGCTGCCCCATGCCACCGGGCAGGTCGAGCGACTTCACCAGCGGCATACCCAGCACGTTGCTGTAGAAGTCGACCGTCTTCGCCATGTCCGAACAGACCAACGCGACGTGGTTGATGCCGCCCAACTCGAATTCGGTATTGGATTTTCCGCCAACGTTGTCTGGCTTGATCACGACTACCCCTCCACAAACACATGCACCTTCACGGACACGTCGGCCGTCGAAACCCTGGCCAGTTATCGAAACTGAATCTAACATCAGGTTCAGTTTCGAATCAACGGTCGCGGCTCAGGCATACCTGGGTCGGGTCGAATGCTCAAGACCACCAAGGTTCAGAGGGGGCAGGGGTGAGCGTCAGTCCTCGTGCACCGTCACCGACGCTGCGCGGACGCCAGACCCAGGCCGCGATCGATTCGGCGGCCCGCACAGTCATCGCGCGCAAGGGGATACTGGCGACCACCATCGCCGACATCGCCGGCGAAGCGGGCAGGTCCACGGCTTCTTTCTACAACTACTACGACTCCAAAGAGGCGATGGTCCGGGAGTGGGCGGTGCGGTTCCGCGACGAGGCCCGCGAACGTTCGATGGCTGCCGCCCAGCCGGGACTCAGCGACTGGGAACGCTCCTACCAGGCCGCCGCAGCGCACTGGAACACCTACCGCAACAGGTTGGCCGAAATCATCAGCGTGTCGCAGCTGGCGATGATCAGCGACGACTTCGCAGACTACTGGAACGAAATCTGTTCGGTTCCCATCGGATTGATCACTTCGCTGGTGAAAAAGGCACAACAGCAAGGCTTCTGCGAAGGTAGCGATCCGCGGCTCATCGCGGTCGCGTTGGTGTCGATGCTCAATCAATTCTGCTACACCCAATTATCGGGCCAGGCCGGTAACCTCGACACCCGCATCGACGACGACGCCTGTGTCCACACCCTCGCCGAGGTCTTCTACCGAACTATCTATCACCGGGAGGCACAACATCCATGAGTAGCTCAGCGTCGTCGACGAAACCCGAGGTCATCAGGGAGTTCGTCGGCTTGGACTCCACCACTGCCCGGCGGGCCGGGTCGGGAGGCCATCCCTGCCAGGGGCTCTACCACCGCGGCGCGGATCACAAGCCCAAGGTCGCGATGATCGCCACGCATTACCAGATCGATTTCTCCGAGCACTACCTCGCGGATTATCTGGCCACCCGCGGCATCGGATTCCTGGGCTGGAATACCCGGTTCCGCGGATTCGAGAGCAGTTTCCTCCTCGACCACGCGCTGGTCGACATCGGTGTCGGCGTGCGCTGGCTTCGTGACGTCCAGGGTGTCGACACGGTGATTCTGCTGGGGAATTCGGGCGGTGGATCTCTGATGGCGGCCTACCAGGCCAACGCTGTGGACCGACATGTCACGCCACTGGCGGGAATGCGGCCCGCCGCCGGGCTCGACGATCTACCGCCCGCCGACGGCTACGTGGCCAGCGCCGCACACCCGGGGCGTCCCGACGTACTGACCGCGTGGATGGATGCTGCGATGGTGGACGAAAACGACGCCATAGCAACCGATCCCAGTTTGGACCTGTTCGACGAGCGCAACGGACCGCCCTACGATGCGCAGTTCATCCAGCGTTACCGCGCCGCCCAGGTGGCCCGCAACGAAGCCATCACCGACTGGGCCGAGGCCGAGCTCGATCGGGTGCGCGCCGCCGGGTTCTCCGACCGGCCGTTCACCGTGATGCGCACCTGGGCCGATCCGCGGATGGTCGATCCCGCCCTCGAACCGACGAGGCGGCCTGCGAACATGTGCTACGCGGGCATACCGATGAAGGCCAACAGGTCCAGCCACGGAATCGCGGCGGCCTGCACGCTTCGCAATTGGCTGGGCATGTGGAGCCTGCGCTACGCACAGACCCGCGCGGAACCGCATCTGGCCCGGATCGGCTGCCCGGCACTGGTGATCAACGCCGACCAGGACACCGGGGTGTATCCCTCCGATGCCCAACGCATTTACGACGCACTCGGCAGCACCGACAAGACACAATGCGCGATCGACACCGACCACTACTTCACCACCCCGGGTGCCCGCGAAGAGAAGGCCGATACCATCGCCGAGTGGATCGCGCACCGCTGGTGAGAGTTCTGGCCCACTTCACACCCGGTAGCCGGGTGCTGGAATTCCTTGCTCCGCAGCTGGATTGGCTCGACGTGCGGTATTGCGCCGAGGACGACGAGGACACCTTCTATCGCGAGCTGCCCGACGCCGAGGTGATCTGGCATGTCCTACGGCCCATCTCCGGCGACGACCTCGCCCGGGCAACGCGGTTGCGCCTGGTGCACAAATTGGGTGCCGGGGTGAACACCATCGACGTCGATGCCGCGACGGCGCGGGGCATCGCGGTCGCCAACATGCCCGGTGCCAATGCGGCGTCGGTCGCCGAAGGCACGGTCATGCTGGCCCTGGCCGCACTGCGCCGGCTGCCGGAATTGGATCGGGCCACCCGGGCGGGCGCGGGCTGGCCGTCCGACCCCACCCTCGGCGAGACGGTGCGCGACATCGGCGGCTGCACGGTGGGTCTCGTGGGCTACGGCAACGTCGCCAAACAGGTTGAACGCATCGTCGTGGCGATGGGCGGCGATGTCGTTCACACCAGCACCTCCGATGACGGGCACCCGCAGTGGCGCAGCCTGCACGACCTACTGGACATCAGCGACGTCGTCTCGCTGCATCTGCCGCTGACCGACCACACCGCCGGACTGCTCGACCGCGACGCGTTGCGACGGATGAAGCCGGGTGCGGTCCTGGTCAATACCTCCCGCGGTCCGATTGTCGACGAGGTCGCCCTCGTTGACGCCTTGCGCTCGGGTCAACTTGGCGCGGCCGGTCTCGACGTCTTCGCCGTGGAGCCGATACCGACCGACAATCCCCTGCTGGTTTTGGACAACGTAGTGCTGACCCCGCACGTGAGCTGGTACACCGCTGACACGATGCGCCGCTACCTGGAGTTGGCCGTCGACAACTGCATGCGGCTTCGGGACGGGCGGGACCTCGCCAACCTGGTGAACCAGGTGCGCGGGTAGTCTCGGTCCCGACCAACCGGTTAGCCAGCCCCGACGGAGGCGACGATGCCCATCGCAATCAATGACGAGCACAACGACCTGGCCGATTCGGTGCGGTCACTGGTGGCGCGGGTCGCGCCGTCGGAAATGCTGCACGA
>JAGQTR010000006.1:0-8085 GCA_020438915.1 Mycobacterium sp. | reverse complement strand
GTCCATCTTTCCGAGTCGGTCGGCGGCCAGGGCTTCGGCATCCTCGAGTTGGCGATCGTGCTCGCCGAGTTCGGCTACGGAGCCGTGCCGGGCCCGTTTGTGCCGTCGGCCATCGCCAGCGCGTTGATCGCCGCCCACGACCCCGACGCCGCCGTCCTCACCGGCCTGGCCTCCGGCGACGTCATCGCCGCCTACGCGATCGACTCCGGGTTGACCGCGACCCGGCACGGCGACGGCCTGATCATCCGCGGTGAGGTGCGCGCGGTACCCGCGGCGGCGCAGGCTGCGTTGCTGGTGCTGCCGGTCGCCGGCCTGGGCGAAGGGGCGTCCGGGGACACCTGGATCATCCTCGACGCCGACCAACTCGAGATCGAGCACGTGCCCAGCGTCGACCCCCTGCGGCCGATCGCGCACGTACGCGCCAACGCTGTCGAGGTTTCCGACGACCGGGTGCTCTCGGAGCTGAGCCGCGAACACGCCCGCGCGCTGATATCGACGCTCTTGTCCGCCGAGGCGATCGGTGTCGCACGTTGGGCCACCGACACCGCGGCCGCGTACGCCAAGATCCGCGAGCAGTTCGGCAGGCCGATCGGGCAGTTCCAGGCCATCAAGCACAAGTGCGCGGGCATGATCGCCGAGACCGAGCGGGCCACCGCCGCGGTGTGGGACGCGGCACGCGCCATAGACGAAGCCGGCGAAGCGCGCGCGGCCACCGAAAACACCGCCGGCGATCACGCTTTTGAATTCGCCGCCGCGGTGGCGGCGACGCTGGCGCCCGGCGCCGCTCAGCACTGCACCCAGGACTGCATCCAGGTGCACGGCGGTATCGGATTCACCTGGGAGCACGACACCAACATCTACTACCGTCGCGCCCTGGCGCTGGCAGCGAGCCTCGGCCGCGCCGCGGACTACCCGCAGCAGGTCGTCGACCTCGCGACCACGACCGGCATGCGGGCGTTGAACATCGACCTCGACCCCGAAACCGAGAAGCTGCGCGCCGAGATCCGCTCTGAAGTTGATGCCCTCAAGGCGATTCCACGTGAGCAACGCAACGCCGCGATTGCCGAGGGCGGCTGGGTGCAGCCCCATTTGCCGGTGCCTTGGGGACGCGCGTCCAACCCGGTCGAGCAGATCATCATCGCCCAGGAGTTCGCCGCCGGGAAGGTGCGCCGGCCCGCGATGGGTATCGCCGCCTGGATCATTCCCTCGATCGTCGCGTTCGGCACCGACGAACAGAAGGAGCGTTTCCTGCCGCCGACATTCCGCGGTGAGGTGATCTGGTGCCAGCTGTTCTCCGAACCCGGTGCGGGCTCTGACCTGGCCAGCCTGTCCACCAAGGCCACCAAGGTCGATGGCGGATGGCGCATCACCGGACAGAAGATCTGGACCACCGGAGCTCAGTACTCCGCGTGGGGCGCGCTGTTGGCAAGAACGGATCCCAGCGCCCCGAAACACAATGGCATTACCTACTTTCTGCTCGACATGAACAGTGCGGGCATCGAGGTCAAGCCATTGCGTGAGCTCACCGGCAACGCGATGTTCAACACCGTCTACATCGACGACGTATTCGTACCCGATGAGTTGGTGCTCGGCGACGTCGACCGCGGGTGGGAGGTCAGCCGAAACACCCTTACCGCCGAACGAGTTTCAATCGGCAGCAGCGAGCCACCATTTTTGCCGAGCCTGGACAGGTTCGTCGAGTTCGTGGGCGACGGGCAGTTCGATCAGATCGCGCAGAACCAGGCTGGGGTACTGATCGCCGAGGGGCATGCCGCCAAGATCCTCAACATGAGATCCACGCTGCTGACCCTGGCGGGGGGCGATCCGATGCCGGCGGCGGCAATCTCGAAGCTGCTGTCCATGCGGACCGGTCAGGGCTACGCCGAGTTCGCGGTGTCCTCATTCGGCACCGATGCGGTCATCGGCGACCGTGATCAGCTCACCGGACGCTGGGCGGAGTACCTGCTGGCCAGCCGTGCCACCACCATCTACGGCGGAACCTCGGAAGTGCAGCTGAACATCATCGCCGAACGACTACTCGGGCTTCCGCGCGATCCCTAGTTCTTGGCCCTGGTGTGCGGTGAGATCGCGAAATCAGCCCTCAGGACGCTCTGGCCGCACACTAGAGACGTTGCGCTATTCCATATCGCGCAGTTCGCGCTTGAGGATCTTGCCGGTGGGGTTGCGCGGCAGTTCATCGAGGAAAACCACCTCGCGTGGCACCTTGTATCGGGCCAGGTTGTCCTTCACGTACGCCTTGATCGTATCCTCGTCGATCTCCGAACCCTCGGCCTTGACCACGAAGCATCGCAACCGGGCACCCCAGTCCTTGTCCTCGACACCGATTGCGGTCGCCTCGATGACATCGGGGTGGCCGCTGAGGAGATCCTCGACCTCGGCGGGGAAGACGTTCTCGCCGCCGGAAACGATCATCTCGTCGTCACGGCCGCTGACATACAGCAGGCCGTTCTCGTCGAAATAGCCCACGTCCCCCGAGGACAGCAGCCCATCGATGATCTGCTTGCCACCGCCGCCGGTGTAGCCCTCGAACGGGAAGAAGTTCCCGACGAAGATCCGGCCGATCTGCCCCTGGGGCACCTCATCGCCGTTGTCGTCGAGAATCTTGACCTTCATCCCCTTGACTACCGGCCCAACGGTAGCCGGATTAATCGAAAGATGCTGCGGCCCAGCGATACTCGCGAATGCAACCTCGGTAGAGCCGTAGAGGTTGTAGATCACCGGACCCAGGTCCTTCAGCGCCCTGGTGGCCAGCTCGGCGCCGAGCTGCGAACCGGACACGAACACGATGCGCAGCGAGGACAGGTCCGGCTTGGGCGTGGTCTTCTCGAGCTCGTCGAGTAGCCGGGACAGCATCACCGGCACCACGATCATCGCGGTGGCCCGGTTCTTCTCGATGTCGGCGAGCACGGTGGCCGGTTTGAATCGCCGACGCAGCACCAGCGTCGAACCCAGCATCATCGCGATGGTGGCGTGCAGGAAGCCCAACGCGTGGAACATCGGCGCCGGCAGCGAGGTCACCTCCGCGGCCTTGAACGGTACCGAGGACAGCACGCCGCCGATCGGCGCGAGCGACGGCGGTGCGCTGCGGTTGGCGCCCTTGGGTGTGCCGGTGGTGCCACTGGTCAAGATGATGATCGACGAGTTCTTGGTCACCTTGGGCGCGGGGCTACCGTCGGAGCGGGCGATCAAGTCGGCCAGCGTCTCGTCGGTACTTCCGGAAGGCTGATCGCTGTCGGGGTTCACCCCGAGGGCGCGCAGCTTGCCGAGTTCGGGTTCGGCGTGCGCAACGGCAGCGGCGTACTCATCGTCGTAGATGACGAGCTTGCTGCCTTCGCGTTCGGAAACCTCCTTGATCTGCGGGCCGGAGAACTCGCTGTTGAGCATGATGATGCGGGCACCGACGCGAGCGGCGCCGAACACCGCGACCAGGAACCACCGGTGGTTGCGGGCCAGGATGGCCACGCCGTCGCCGCCGCTGACCCCCTTGGCGAGCAGCGCGTTGGCGACGGCGTTGGCCGCGTCGTTCAGCTCCCGAAACGTCATCTCGCCGTCGTCGTCGACGACCGCCGCGCGATTGGGGTACCGACGGGCATTGAGGGCGGGAATCATCCCGATCTCACCCCACCGCCGAATGTCGTTGACGAACGCAGCGAGATCCTGCGGCGGCTCCAGCTTGAGTGCGCCGGCCTCGAACATCTTGCGGGCGTAGTGCAGTTCGGCCGAACCGCGCTCGAAGTATTGACCGAGGGATTGCCCGAGGGATTGCTGGACCTTGGCGGCAGCCTGCAACGGAAGATCGCTGAGCTTTAACATCCGTCAACAATATGTGACGACCGTCGCCCACAGTCACCGAACGTCGGGGCCAACGAACCTACGATGAAAGCGTGCCTTCTCCCGAGTACTTCGCGATCGGCGGGCAACAGGTGCGGATCACCAATCCCGACAAAGTGGTCTTCGGTGAAATCGGGGTCACCAAGAAGGACTTGATGCACTACTACGCTGCGGTGGCCGACGGTGCCCTGCGCGGGGTGCGAGACCGCCCGATGATCCTCAAGCGTTTCGTCAAAGGCATCGGGCAGGAAGCGGTGTTCCAAAAACGCGCCCCGGAGAAGCGACCGGACTTCGTCGACGTCGCCGAGCTCAAGTATGCGTCGGGCACGTCGGCCAAGGAGGCCGTTCTGCATGACTCCGCGGGCCTGATCTGGGCGGTGAATCTGGGCTGCGTCGACCTCAACCCCCATCCGGTGCGCTCCGATGACCTCGACCATCCCGACGAGCTTCGAGTCGATCTGGACCCGATGCCAGGAGTGGAATGGCAGCAGATCATCGATGTCGCGTTCGTCGCCGGCGAAGTGCTCGCCGACCACGGCTTGGTCGCATGGCCCAAGACATCGGGTTCGCGAGGATTCCACATCTATGCCCGCATCCATCGCCGCTGGCCGTTCAAGTCCGTCCGGCTGGCAGCCGAGGCGGTGGCGCGCGAGGTGGAGCGCCGCGCTCCGGAGTCGGCGACCGCGCGGTGGTGGAAGGAGGAGCGCCACGGCGTATTCGTCGACTTCAACCAGAACGCCAAGGACCGCACCGTGGCGTCGGCTTACTCAGTGCGCGCCACCCCCGATGCCCGGGTGTCGACGCCGTTGTTCTGGGATGAGGTGGCCGACTGCCGGCCCGAGGCGTTCACCGTTGCCACCGTGCCGCAACGGTTCAAGCGGCTGGGCGATCCGTGGGAGGGGATGGACGACGCAGCTGGCGGCCTGGAGTCGCTGCTCGACCTCGCCGACCGGCTGGGGCCCGCCGAGAAGTCACCCCGGGGTGCCCGCAGACCGAGTGGGAGCGGCCGCCAATCCCGCGCCTCGGTGAAGCCGCTGATCGAGATCGCCCGGACCAAGACCCGGGACGAGGCAATGGCCGCCTTGCAGCAATGGCGGCAGAGGTATCCGGCCGCAGCCGAAAAGCTGGAACCGACAGACGTGCTCGTCGACGGGATGCGCGGCCCGAGCTCGATCTGGTACCGCATCCGGATCAACCTCGAGCACGTGCCCGCCGGCCAGCGGCCACCGCAGGAAGCGTTGTTGGCCGATTACAGCCCGTGGTCGACCTATACCGGTCCCCGACAGCGACGCAAGGGTTGACGCCAAGTTACCGACGAGTTTGCTGATTCAGCTAAATCCACTTCTTAACGAAGTATTAGTAGTTACTCCCCACGGCCTTAGATTGGCTCACTACCTTGAACTTTGTAAGGCCCACGGGGGGGCTGCGAGCACACGATCGAAGGAGGTTGCCATGTACGGCAATCCAACGTTCGACTGTAACGGCGCAGAAATTCGCGCACACTGCCGCCAATTGGCCACCGTCGTGACGATCCGCGGCTTTCTCGACGCTGCCAACGTCGAGAAAGCCAGCCGCTACGTCCGGCGCTTCATCCTCGCGGAAAAGCCCTTTTTGCTGGACCTGAGCGACGTCACCTCGTTTAGCCGCGATGCCATTTCGCTGCTGTTCACCGTTGACGACGTCTGCAGCGCTGCCGGCGTGGACTGGTCACTGGTCGCCAGTCGCCCCGTCGAGCAGACTCTCCTTGACGACGGTATCGAGTTCACTGCGGCCGGATCTGTCTCCGAGGCCCTCAACCACTTCGCCGACGCCATGGTCGCGCGACGTCAACTACTCCCACTTCTCACCAAGACCGCGTAAAGGATCACTGTGTTAATCGACGTTCGGTGGCTCCGGTACATACTCCATAGTCGCCACAGGTCAGCAGCGGGGCACCACGCGCTGCCCGCCAGCTGATCATTCACCTCAGACCACCGAGTTTCTCCGGCGACTGGCCACGCTTTAGTGTGGCCTCATGAGTGCTGCTGTCGATACCGATCGAGTTACCGAGGCCGCGCACCGGGTGCTCGCCCAACACGACCCGCGTTCGGTACCCATCCCACAATTCCTCGGGGCCTGCTTCGACGCGGGGTTGTCGTGGGTGCACTTCCCCGAAGGCCTCGGCGGCCTTGGTCTGTCCCGCGGACTGCAGGCAGTTGCCGACCGCATCCTGCAGGATGCGGGTGGCCCGGTGCCGTTGGCGCTCAACCCGATGGGCTACGGCATGGCCGCTCCGACGGTGCGCGAGCACGCCCAGACCGACGACGTCCGCAAGAAGCTGCTGCGCCCATTGGCAACCACCGAGGACATCTGGTGTCAACTGTTCTCCGAGCCGGGCGCAGGTTCGGACCTGGCGGGCCTGGCGACCTCGGCGGTCAAGGACGGCGACGACTGGATCGTCAACGGGCAGAAGGTATGGACCAGCCTGGCGCACCGCGCACGGTGGGGCTTGCTGCTGGCCCGTACCGACCCTAACGTCGCCAAACATCGCGGGCTGACCTACTTCGTCCTCGACATGCATTCCGACGGCGTGCAGACCCGTCCGCTGCGGCAGCTGACCGGACACGCTGAGTTCAACGAGGTCTACATCACCGACGTGCGTATTCCCGACACTTTCCGGCTGGGCGCCGTCGGTGACGGCTGGCGGGTCGCGATGACCACGCTGATGAACGAGCGCAGCGCACTCGGTGCCAGCGGCAACAAACGCGGTGCCGGGGCCATCGGTGACGCGGTCGCGCTGTGGACGTCGCGGCCGGACCTGCACACACCCGTGCTGCGGGACCGGCTCACCACCCTGTGGTTGCGCGCCGAGGGACAACGGCTGACCAGCGAGCGGTCCCGGGCCAGCGCGACCGTCGGTGGACCCGGTCCGGAAGGCTCGATTGGCAAGCTCGTCGGCGCCGAGCTCAACCAGCACATCTACGAGTTCTGTATGGACCTGCTCGGTCCGGAGGGCACTCTGTACGACGGCTACGCGATGCAGGGGCGAACCGGTTCCGGCGAGGACTGGCGGGGGTCGATACAACAGCGGTTTCTGCGTAGCCGCGCCAACACCATCGAGGGCGGCACTTCCGAAGTGATGCGCAACATCCTGGCCGAGCGGGTCCTCGGGCTGCCCGGCGATTTGCGCGCCGACGCCGGAATGCCGTGGAAGGAGATCCCCCGTGGCTGACACCGACACTAGGGCCGAGGCTGAGTTCACGTTCACCGATGAGCAGAACCAGTTGCGCGCCGCGGTGCGCGCCTTCTGCGCGGAGCACGTCGACGAGAGCTCGGTACGCAGCTGGATGGAGTCGGACCCACCGTTCGACGCGAAGGTCTGGTCGCGGCTGGGAACAGAGCTGGGCGTGTTGGGGCTGGCAGTGCCCGAGTCTCAGGGCGGAGCCGGCGGCTCCCTTGTCGATCAGGCGGTCGCGGTGGAGGAGCTGGGCGCCGCGTTGGCCTGTGGACCGCTGTTCGGCACGGTATACCTCGCCATTCCGGCACTGGTCGCGGCCTCGGCGGACGGCGACATGTTGACGGCACTGGTCGACGGCACCCGCACCGCGGCTTGGGCGGTGCCCGACGTGGCCGGCGCGTTCGACGCCGCGACGGTCACCGTGAATGCCGTACCGAACGACCAGGGCTGGGTACTGACCGGCACAGTGCCGCAGGTTGTCGATGGCGGTGCCGCGGACTACCTACTGGTGGCCGCCAACGGTCCCGATGGGCCCGCGCTTTACACAGTGGATTCGGATAGTCCTGGTGTACAACGTATTTCGTTGACCACGCTGGATCTGACCCGGCCGCAGGCCGCCATCGAACTCTCCGATGCACCCGCGCAACTCATCTCCGGTCCCGGCGACGCCGAACGGGTGATCAACCAGGCGCTGCATGTCGGTTCGGCCTTGCTGGCTACAGAGCAGGTCGGCGCAGCGCAACATCTGCTCGACCTTTCCGTCGAGTACGCGAAGAGCCGGCTTCAGTTCGGGCGGCCGATCGGGTCGTTCCAAGCGGTCAAGCACCGGCTCGCCGATGACCTCGTCGCGCTGGAGCACGCGAGGTCGACGGCCTATCACGCGGTCTGGGCGCTGACCCACGGCAGCGACGATCCGGCGCTGGCAGTCAGCATCGCGCAGGCGACCTGCTCGGCGGCGTTGACCCGGGTCGCGGCCGACACGATCCAGGTCCACGGCGGGATCGGATTCACCTGGG
>JAGQTR010000005.1:629-3014 GCA_020438915.1 Mycobacterium sp. | reverse complement strand
CGGGCACACCGGCTCGCAGGCGCCGCAGTCAACGCACTCGTCAGGATGGATGTACAGCATGCGTGCGCCCTCGTAGATGCAGTCGACAGGGCACTCTTCGATGCATGCCTTGTCTTTGACGTCGACGCAGGGTTCGGCGATCGTGTACGTCACTAACTTCTCCTCAAGTCCTCTCGACCTACCTGGGTGGGCTGCGGCCTCGGCAGGGCTCAGCGTGAGACGGCGACCGACCTCAGCAAGTATCCCTGCCGACTGTTGGACGCGCGTCTCAGTGTGCCCTAACTTGTGCGCCTCCCCGTTCCGGGGCCGCGCGTGGTTACTGATACTAAACGTTGCACATACAAGTCTCCTAGTCGCCCACGGCTATGCACCTGACTGCGGCGCGACTGGTTGAATATGGCACGGTCCTGCCGAGTCTGCGTCCGAGGCCGACGCGCCGGACTTGCGCGCGGGATCGCCGCTCCGCTGGTGGGCGAGGCGGCAGAAATCGAGGTCGCGGCCGGATTGGCAAGGCAGCTATGAGCGGGTATCCGACCCTGCTGTCGTCGTTGGACCTCGGCTTCACCACGTTGAACAACCGGGTGGTGATGGGGTCGATGCATACCGGTCTGGAGGATCGTGCACGCGACACCGACCGGCTCGCCGAGTACTTCGCCGAACGTGCCCGTGGCGGTGTCGGCTTGATCATCACCGGCGGCTACGCACCCAACCGCACGGGTTGGCTGCTGCCGTTCGCGGCCCAGATGACCTCTGCCAAAGAAGCTCGCCGGCACCACCGGATCACCGGGGCGGTACATGAGGCGGGCAGCAAGATCCTGCTGCAAATCCTGCATGCGGGACGTTATGCATTCCATCCGTTCTCGGTCAGCGCCTCGGCAATCAAGGCACCCACGAATCCGTTCCGGCCCCGGGCGCTGCGAGACGTCCAGGGCACGATCGACGATTTCGTCCGTTGCGCCGTCCTGGCCCGCGAAGCCGGCTACGACGGCGTGGAGATCATGGGCAGCGAAGGCTACCTGCTCAACCAGTTCTTGGCGCCGCGCACCAATAGGCGCGATGACGCCTGGGGTGGCACACCCGAGAACCGTCGTCGATTGCCCGTCGAGATCGTCAGCCGTACCCGCGCGGCCGTCGGGCCCGACTTCATCATCTGCTATCGGTTGTCGATGGCTGATTTCGTCGAGGACGGCCAAACGTGGGATGAGATCGTCGCGCTGGCAACCGAAGTAGAAAATGCCGGGGCAACCATCATCAATACCGGTATCGGCTGGCACGAGTCGCGGATCCCGACCATCGTGACCTCGGTCCCCAACAGCGCTTTCGTCGACATCACCCACGCGGTCGCCGAGCACCTCGACATTCCCGTCATGGCGTCCAACCGGATCAACATGCCCCAGGCCGCCGAACAGATCCTCCTCGACACCGGCATCAGCTTGATCTCGATGGCCCGCCCGCTTCTGGCCGACCCGGAATGGGTGAATAAGGCCAACGCCGATGCCGCCGACGAGATCAACACCTGCATCTCCTGCAATCAGGCCTGCCTGGACCAGGTGTTCGTCCACAAGACGGTCTCGTGCCTGCTCAATCCGCGTGCCGGCCACGAAACGACCCTGGTGATCGGACCCACCCGCCGCGCCAAGCGCGTCGCGGTGGTCGGGGCCGGACCCGCCGGCCTGGCCGCCGCCGTCACCGCAGCCCAGCGCGGTCACCGCGTCGCATTGTTCGAGTCCCGTCCGCAGATCGGTGGCCAATTCGATTTGGCGCGAAGAATTCCTGGGAAGGAAGAGTTCAGCGAGACTATCCGCTACTACAGTCGCATGCTCGACAAGCACGGCGTCGAGGTGCGGCTGAACACGCGCGCCGGTGTCGAGGAACTGCGCGGCTACGACGAGGTCGTGCTCGCCACCGGTGTGACACCCCGGATACCCGACATCCCCGGTATCGACCATCCGATGGTGCTGTCCTATGCGGAGGCGATCAACGGCAAGGCTGTGGGCAAGTCGGTCGCGGTGGTCGGGGCCGGCGGAATCGGCTTCGATGTCAGCGAGTTCCTGACCACCGATCAATCCCCCACGCTGAACATCAAAGAGTGGCGGGCCGAGTGGGGTGCGGTGAATCCCGCCGAAGCCCCCCCGGAGGCCCGGGGTGCGTTGACCACACCGATGCCTGCGCCGGCGTCACGGGAGGTCTACCTACTGCAGCGGACCAAGGGAGCGCAGGGGCGCAACCTGGGCAAGACCACGGGCTGGGTGCACCGGGCATCGTTGCGCGCCAAGGGTGTTCAGCAACTCTGCGGGGTGAACTATGAGCGCATCGACGACGGTGGTCTACACATCAGCTTCGGGTCGGACCACTGCGGTTCCCGGCTGCTGGAGGTCGACAACG
>JAGQTR010000005.1:0-587 GCA_020438915.1 Mycobacterium sp. | reverse complement strand
CGCGCACATGGGATCAGGCCGCACGTCATCGGCGGCGCCGCGGTAGCGGCCGAACTCGACGCCAAACGGGCCATCCGACAGGGCACCGAACTGGCCGCACGCATCTAGAAAGTGAACCCCCGGAAAGGCGATTCCCGTCGGTCGTCATTCTCGCTGCATCGATGTACAGCGTGTTCCCAGCTCGCGTGGATGCGACGCACAGAGTATTCCCTGCTTGGGTGAATACGCTGCGCGATCCGGATGCGACGGGTTATTCCTTAGGTGACGCGTCGGGGCACCTAGGGGTTCGTAATGGAAGGTTCACGGTACATCGGCTGGGCTGGCTCCTGGGTGGTCGCACTTGGTGTCGCCGGTGTCGGGGTGACCCCGCCCGCGATCGGCTGGGCCGCGCCGGCCAGTTCCGGTTCGGACACAACGACATCGAAGTCCCGGGATACCGCTGGTCAATCCCGGTCAGGTGAGGAATCCTCGGCTCGGGTCACATCTTCTTCTGACCCCGAGGGAGCTAGCTCAGACGGCGCCCGCGCGGCGGATTCCGACCCGGATGATCGAACGGGCTCCGCTGAAGCGGTGGCTGACGACAGCGC
>JAGQTR010000119.1:4060-4540 GCA_020438915.1 Mycobacterium sp. | reverse complement strand
GCACCACGAAGCCGGCCTTCTCGCCATGCTCGACCATCATCTGGGTCGTGGGAACGCGGCCCCCGGGGAAGATCTCGGTGATCATGAACTTCACGAAGCGGGCCAGCTCGAAGGTCAGTTTCTTGCCCCGCTCGGCGAGATCGTAGGGGTGATAGCCGACGCTGCTCTGAATGGTCATCCGGCCGTCTTCGGGCAGGATCTCGAAGCACGTCTTGAAAAAGTCGTCCCAGCGGTCCTTGCCGAAGTGCTCGAATGCCTCGATCGACACGATCCGGTCGACCGGGCTGTGGAATTGCTCCCAGCCCTCCAGCCGCACATCGAAGGTGCGCTCGGAGTCGACCTTGCTCAGCAGTTGGTTGCAGTAGGCCTGCTGGTTCTTGCTCAGGGTCAGTCCGATGACGTTGACGTCGTACTTCTCCATTGCCCGCTGCAGCGTCAGGCCCCAGCCGCAGCCCACCTCGAGCAGCGTCATGCCCGGCT
>JAGQTR010000119.1:0-3937 GCA_020438915.1 Mycobacterium sp. | reverse complement strand
ACGCCGAAGAAATCGTCCGACAGGTCGTAATGCGCCTGGATGTCCTCGAAGTGAGGCGTCATATCCTTGGTGCCGGTGGGTTGATCAGACATGGTTTCCTTGCTCCGCTTGCCGACGATCTGCAGACCGTACCGAACGCGCGGTCCGCCCTGCTGCAAACACGCGCATGAAGCGTCCACAGTAGCGTTTGGGCAGGCGGGTGAGCCAATCCCGGTCGGTTCACCTACTCCCGCAGCGCGCACACGTGGACGTCGAAGCTCAACTTTCGCCCAGGTCAGGAGGCTGCTGCGAAGGTCGTCTTCAGTTCGCCGACGATGGCATCCCACAACGGTTCGGGAAGCTCGTGGCCCATGCCGTCAAAGAGCACCAACCGGGCGCCGTTGATCGCTCGGGCGACGGCCCGCCCGCCGGTCGGGCGCATCAGCTTGTCCGCCTTGCCGTGGATGACCACGGTGGGCGCGGTGATCTGGCGGTCATACCGCAGCAGGCTGCCGGTGCCGAGAATCGCCGCGAGGTGCCGGGCGATCCCGGCCGGGTAGTAGGAGCGGTCATAGCCCTCTGTCGCCTCGGCGCGGATGCGGTCCTCGGGCGCCGGATAGGCCGGGCTGCCGATGATCCTGTTCACCCGCACCGCGTTCTCGATGACGGCCTCGCGGGTGGTGTCCTTGGGACGCTGCAGAAGGGCCGCGAACTGCCGCGGTCCGGGCGGCGGCAACACCGGTTGATTGTTGCTGGAGAAGATCACGCCGAGTGTTCTTGTGCGTCCCTGATGCTTGGCGGCGAAGATCTGCGCGATCATGCCGCCCATCGATGCGCCGACAACGTGAGCCCGGTCGATCTCGAGGTGGTCGAGCAGCGCGGCGGCATCGTTGGCCATGTCCTCCAGCGTGTAGCCCGCCGGACTGGGCAGGCCGACGAAGGACCGGGCCATCCGAGGTAGCAGAGGTGCGCCCGAATGATGGCCAGGCAACTTCGTAGACAACCCGACGTCGCGGTTGTCGAACCGGATGACCCGCAGCCCCTGGTTGATGAGTCGCTCACAGAAACCCTTGCGCCACAACAATAACTGTGCGCCCAGGCCCATGATGAGCAGCACCGCGGGGTCGCTGGGGTCGCCCATGTCCTCGTAGTGAATGTCGACCGGATTGTCCGGGTCGCCGGAGCGGGCTGTGCCGGTACGGATGATCATGCTTCGACCTCGTCGGAATGCTCGCGGCTGATCTCGACCATGAAGTTGGCGAAGTAACCGGTGAGCTGCGGGTCGCTCATCATCTGCCAGCGCGGGGCCAGCAGCTTCATGTAGCGCTCGACGTAGAGGAACTGCTTGCCGATGAGAACCAGCTCGCGGGGCAGCTTGACGTCGTAGGCGTCGGCCAGGGTCGAGAGTTGCTTGCCGATCTCGGCGTAGCTGAGATCACCGAGCGACGTCATGGTCAGCGGCGTGGCGAACTTCTCCAGGTCCTTGGCTGCCTGCGCCTCGGGCTTGACGGTACCCACCGCGCCCATCATCACGACGATCTTGCCTGCCGTTGCGTGATCCTTCTTGACCAGCAGCGCGTGCACGAGTTCGCGCAGAAGCCACCGGGTCCGCGGATCGATGCGGCCCATGATGCCGAAGTCGAAGAAGACGATCTTGCCGTCGTCGTCGATGTAGAGGTTGCCCGCGTGCAGGTCGCCGTGGAACAGGCCGTGCCGCAAACCACCTTCGAACAGGCTGAACAACAGCGCCTTGACCAGCTCGGTGCCGTCGAAGCCCTTCTTGCGGATCGCGGCGGCGTCGTCAATGCGGACGCCGGTGACGCGTTCCATCGTCAGCACCCGCTCGCTGGTCAGATCCCAGTACACCTGCGGCACCCGGATGTTGGCGCCGAGCGGGGACGCATGCATGTGCGCCACCCAGGCGTCCATCGACTGGGCCTCCAACCGGAAGTCCAGTTCCTCGGCGAGGTTGTCGGCGAAATCGGCGACGACGTCCTGGGCCGACAGCCGCTGCCCGAGCTTGGCCAGCTCCACCAGCCGGGCGCCGCGCTTGAGGATCTGCAGATCCGCTGCCACGCGGCGACGAATTCCGGGCCGCTGGATCTTCACCACGACCTCCTCACCGGAGTGCAGCGTCGCGTAGTGCACCTGCGCGATCGACGCCGACGCGAACGGCTTCTCGTCGAAGGACTTGAACAGGTTCGCCGGCTCGTCGCCGAGATCCTCGCGGAACAGTTTGTGTACGGCCTCGGAGTCCGCAGGCGGCACCCGGTCGAGCAGACTGCGGAACTCGCGGCTCAGCGGCTCACCGAAGGCGCCCGGGCTGGAAGCGATGATCTGGCCGAACTTGACGTAGGTGGGGCCCAGGTCGGCGAAGGTCTGCGGGATCTGCTTGACGATCTTCTCCTGCAGTGAGCCGCGCCCGACGAGCTTGGACACGACGCGGGCGCCGGTGCGGCCGACCTGCCATCCCGTCACTCCGATCCGGGCTGCTTCGACGGGCAGGGGCACTCGGTCCAGCTTGGCGACCTCGCGATGCGGTGGCTTGCGGGTAGTGCTCATAGCTGCAGTCTCTCAAAATCTGCCGGTAGGGGAAAAAGAGGTGTGCCCCCGGTCACATATGCCCTCATGCCGCCGAGATCGCACTTATGCAGGCCCGCTCTCGATGTTTCGCTGCCCAGGTGCGATTTCGGCACGAGCGGAAAGGCTAAACACGCGCGCTCGCCGGGGGGAGAACGCAGGATTGGGGGATGCCCATCGAGGTGCTCGAGGCGGAGTCCACCGAGCTGTTCACCGGACCCGGTGAGGAGCCGCTGCAGATCGTGCGGGTGTCCCACCGCTGCTCGATCCCGACGGCGGTGCGCATCGAGGGTCCGGGATTGCAGACCGTCGGCGACCCAACAGCGCAACCCGATGGCGCCTGGGTGGAGGTCGCCGTTCGGGTCAGCGACCCGGTGGCCGGGCAGCGCCGAAGGGCCCGCGCAGTCGCCGGTGAGAGTGCTGTCGACTTCGATTTCACCGTGGCCGAGCCCGGCTGGACCATGTTCATGGTCAGCCACTTCCACTACGACCCGGTGTGGTGGAACACCCAGTCCGCCTACACCAGCACCTGGACCGAGGAGCCGCCCGGTCGATGCCGGCAGACCAACGGTTTCGACCTGGTCAGCGCACACCTCGAAATGGCCAGGCGGGAGCCGGAGTACAAATTCGTGCTCGCCGAGGTCGACTACCTCAAACCGTTCTGGGACACCCACCCCGAGGACCGCGCGGACCTACGCAGGATGATCGCCGAGGGGCGCGTGGAGATCATGGGCGGCACCTATAACGAACCCAATACCAACCTCACCAGCCCGGAGACAACGATCCGGAACTTTGTGCACGGCATCGGTTTTCAGCGCGACGTGCTGGGCGCCGACCCGTCGACGGCGTGGCAGCTCGACGCGTTCGGCCACGACCCCCAATTCCCGGGTATGGCCGCCGATGCCGGCCTGACATCGAGTTCCTGGGCGCGTGGTCCGCACCATCAGTGGGGACCGATGTCCGATGACGGTGACCCCGAACGGATGCAGTTCGCCAGCGAATTCGAATGGATCGCACCGTCGGGGCGGGGCCTGCTGACCCACTACATGCCCGCCCACTACGCCGCCGGATGGTGGATGGACTCGGCGGCCTCGCTGCCCGAGGCCGAAGCCGCCACCTACGAGCTGTTCGTCAAGATGAAGAAGGTCGCGCTGACCCGCAATGTGCTCCTGCCGGTCGGCACCGACTACACCCCGCCCAACAAATGGGTCACCGAGATTCACCGCCAGTGGAACTCTCGCTACACGTGGCCGCGCTTCGTGTGCGCGCTGCCCCGCGAGTTCTTCAGCGCGGTACGTGCCGAACTGCGAGAGCGGGGAGTGTCGCCGTCACCGCAGACCCGCGACATGAATCCGATCTACACCGGCAAGGACGTGTC
>JAGQTR010000118.1 GCA_020438915.1 Mycobacterium sp. | reverse complement strand
GTCGCTGCGCTCCTGCCCGCCGGACCCGATCCCCGGGTCGCTTCGCTCCTGCCCGCCGGACCCGATCCCCGGGTCGCTTCGCTCCTGCCCGCCGGGTGCAGACCCGTCCGGATACGCCATCACGACATCCCCCGCCGAGGATCGTGGCCCCACAGCGGCTGCATACCGCCGGGCAGCGAGAGGTGTGTCGCGGTGATGACGCCGGACAGCTCGCGTAGGTCGTGATGGATGCCGGCGAGCAGCCCGTCGAATTCGTCACGGGCCCCGGTGGCGGTGACCACTTCCAGCTCAGCGGGTTCGATGCGGCGCAGCCGAGTGGCGATCTCGTCGACCATGCGCTCGGGCCGCGACGACCCCGACGCACCGGGTAGCGAATTCAGGTGGGTTCGCAACCGATCCAGCTGGTACAGCAGCGAGCGCGGGTTCTGCGCGTCGAACAACACCAACTCCGCCACCCCGGCCACGCTGAACATGCCGGGATTGCGCCGGCGGTAGATCACCGCGGATTCGCAGGCGATCAGCGTGGATTCCGTGATGGACTGCTCGGCATCAGGCAACCGGGCGGTGGTCAGCGTGGCCCGCAGCAGCGCCGTCAATGCTAGGCCACGCTCGATCCGTTTGCCGATGTCCATCATGGTCCAGCCGACATCCTGGACCATCGATTCGGCGACCACCCCGGACAGTGCGAGCATGCCCGCCAGGGTGAGGGTGTTGGTCGACGACAGGAACGCATCGCCTTCAGCCTGGGACTCCGGTGGGGTGTCCGGCCCGTGCAGCAGAGCTCGTTCGAGCGCGGAGAGCACCATCCAGGTGTCGTTGGACATCTGGTCGCGAACCGAGCGTGCGGCCAGGCTGAGTCGCTCCACTGACTGTGCCAGCGAGCCGGAACGGTACCGGTCGGCGGTCAGCGACCACAGGGTGGTGGGGGCGGTGGCCACCATCTCGACGTAGTCGCTACCCGCCCCGGTGTCGGTTCCGGTGATCGTGCCAAGTGCTGTCAGCAACACCGGGACGCATTCGCTGCCGGGCATCGTGCGGCGGTAGCGGTATTCGTGATACCGCTCCCGGGTGACCGTCAGCAGCCGTGCCATGTTCTCGGCACGCTCGGCATATCGGCCGATCCAGTACAGATCGGCCAGCACCCGCGGCGAACTGATGTCGCGCGTCGGGCTCGACCTGATCAGGGTGGCTGGCGAGCCGGATGCGTCGTCGGCCCTCGACAACTCGGGCTGCGTCGTCGCCGTGATCTTCTCCGCGATCACACGTGTCGGTGTACGCACCCAGATATCTTTGGCTGCAATGGTATTGAGACGGTGGGCCGCCGTTCCCGGGGCCACCAGGTAGCCCAGACCGCCGACCATCGGAGCATATCCGGCGTGCTGCGCCACGGTGAACAAACGCATGCCGACGCCGGATGAGGACAGTCCGCCGGGAAAGAAGTCCGTTGGCGCCGAGGAGAACTGCGGAAGCTCCTGCCCCACCCACTGCCACGGGATCGCTTCGATGCGTGCGGCGAGCGCTTCGAGCTGCCCAGCAGAGAGTTCCGGCCCCACGATGGGATCACCGCCGGTGACAGGCTTGATCAGCAGCGATGACAGCTTGGCCAGCAGGTGGGAGCGCTCGACGTCGATGCCGCCCCAATACATCGGCGCGGTCGCCAGCAGCGGCGTCTCGTCCAGCAACATCTCGGCGAGTTCCGGCAGAAAACGTAGCAGCCCAGGGCTTTCCATCACTCCGCTGCCAAGGGTGTTGACCACCGTCACCGCACCGCGACGCAACACCTCGACCAGGCCCACCACCCCCAGCCGGGAGTCCGCCCGCAGCTCGAGCGGGTCAGCGTAACCGGCGTCGACCCGGCGCAGTACCACGTCGACCCGTTTGAGGGTCCCCATGGAACGCATCCACAGCTTTCCGGCGCGCACCACCAGGTCAGCACTCTCGACCAGCGGAAGGCCCAGCACACTGGCCAGATAGGCCTGGTCGAAAGCGGTCTCGGAATAGATGCCCGGGCTCAGAACGACTACCGTCGGTTCCTCGGCCGATTCCGGTGCGGCATCGATGAGCGCCAGCCGCAAGGCCTGAGCC
>JAGQTR010000117.1 GCA_020438915.1 Mycobacterium sp. | reverse complement strand
AGCGCGGCCACCCACCCGGTGATCTGACGGGCGAGGTTGCGCTCGGTCAAGCCGACGGAGTCGAGCACTTCCCCGCGCGAAGCATGCTCGAAGAACTGCTGAGGCAGCGCCGCGTCCCGGCACGGCACATCCACCTCGGCGCGCCGCAGAGCGCCCGAGACCGCCGAGCCGACCCCGCCGTGCACACCGTTGTCCTCGACCGTGACCACGAGCTTGTGTCCGGCCGCCAGTACCACGATCTCCTGCGGAACAGGCAACACCCAGCGCGGGTCGACGACAGTGACCCCGATGCCCTGGTTTCGGAGGCGCTCAGCGGTGGCCAGGGCCACCGCCGCGAAGGGTCCGATCGCGACGATCAGCACGTCCGCCGACAACTCCCCGGTGGGCACCGCGAGCACATCCACACCGTCACGCCGCTCGATCGCCGGGATATCCTCGCCCACATCGCCTTTCGGGAAACGGATGGCGGTCGGGCGGTCGCTGACATCGAGCGCTTCGCTGAGCTCCTCCCGCAAGCGGGTTCCGTCGCGGGGTGCCGCTACCTGCATGCCGGGTACCACGCCAAGGATCGACAGATCCCACATGCCGTTGTGGCTCGCGCCGTCGGGCCCGGTTATCCCGGACCGGTCCAAGACCAGCGTCACCGGCAGCTTATGCAATGCGACATCCATCATGACCTGGTCGAACGCGCGGTTGAGGAACGTCGAGTAGACGGCGACCACCGGATGCATGCCGCCCATCGCCATACCGGCGGCCGACGTGATCGCGTGTTGTTCGGCGATACCGACATCGAAGAAGCGGTCCGGAAACCGCTGCCGGAAGGCACTGAGTCCGGTAGGTCCGGGCATAGCGGCGGTGATGGCCACGACGTCGCGCCGCTTGGCGGCCAGCCGGATCAGGGTTTCGGAGAACGTCGAGGTCCAGCCAGGGCCGGGCACCGTGGTGGCCAGCCCGGTCTCCGGGTCGATGACGCCGCAGGCGTGCATCTGGTCATCCTCGTCGTTCTCCGCAGGCGGGTATCCCATGCCCTTGCGGGTGACGACATGTACGACGACCGGGGCGTTGAAACCGCGGGCGTGCCGCAGCGCGTTCTCCACTGCGTGCTCGTCGTGGCCGTCGATCGGACCGACATACTTCAGGCCCAGGTCGGTGAACATCACCTGCGGGGACAACGCGTCCTTGATGCCGGCTTTGATGCTGTGCATGCACTGGTAGCAGAACTCACCGATGACCGGTACGCCCCGCATCGCCTTGCGGCCCTCATCGAGCACCCGCTCGTAGCCCGGCTGCAGCCTCAGGCCGGCCAGGTGCTCGGCGAAGCCGCCAATCGTGGGCGCATAGCTGCGGCCGTTGTCGTTGACGACGATGACCACCGGCCGGGGTGAGGCGGCGATGTTGTTCAGCGCCTCCCAACACATACCCCCGGTGAGCGCGCCGTCACCGACAACCGCCACGACATGCCGGTTGCGATGTCCGCTGAGTTCGAAAGCCTTGGCCAACCCGTCGGCGTAGGACAGCGAGGAACTGGCGTGGCTGGACTCGACCCAGTCGTGTTCACTCTCGGTGCGCGAGGGGTAACCCGACAGGCCGTCCCTCTTGCGAAGGGTGTCGAAGTCCTGGCTCCGTCCGGTGAGCATCTTGTGCACATAAGCCTGGTGACCGGTGTCGAACAGGATCGGGTCGTGCGGCGAATCGAAGACGCGGTGCAGTGCCAGCGTCAACTCCACGACGCCGAGATTGGGTCCCAGATGCCCACCTGTCGCCGCGACCTTGTGGATCAGGAAGTCGCGGATCTCACGAGCCAGATCGTCGAGCTGGGCCTGCGTCAGGTGCTGCAGATCTGCGGGACCGCGGATCTGTTCGAGCATTCCGTAAGTCTACGCACGGCCCGCACCCTCAGTCCTGCCGAGATTCATAGACATCGGGTACTCCGTCCTGGTCGGTGTCGGTGGTCTCCTCGGCGTGAATCCGCCGGTAGGCGGCATTTCTGCTGAGCAGCACGAATGCCGCCAACACCGCGGCCAACAGTGACCCGGTCAACACGCCGACCTTCACCAATTCGTCACGATTGGTGCCCAGCCCATACGCCAGGTCGCCGATCAGCAGCGACACCGTGAACCCGATCCCGGCAAGCATGGACATGCCCAGCACGTCCACCCAGCGCAGCGACGAATCCAGTTTTGCGCGGGTCACCGAAGCCACCACTCGGGTGGTGAGCAGGATGCCGATGGGCTTGCCCAGGACCAGTCCCAGCACGATGCCCAGCGCGATCGGATCGGTGAGAGCGCTGGTGAGGCCGCTGAGGCCGCCCAGGCTCACCCCCGCGGCGAGGAATGCGAACACCGGAATCGCGAGTCCGGCCGAGACCGGGCGGATGAGGTGCTCGAAATGCTCGGCCATCCCGACCCCGGTTTCCCGGCCGGCCTCGGCCCCGCGGCGCGTCGCGGAACGGCGCACGGGTACCGCGAATCCGAGCAGCACGCCCGCCACCGTGGCGTGTACGCCCGACTCGTGCAGCAGGGCCCAGGTGGCCAGCGCGAGCGGGATCAGCACCCACCAGGCTTGTACGCCACGCTGCACGCACAGCGCGAACACCGCCAGCGGTACCAACGCCGAGGCCAGTGCGACGAGGTTGATGTCGTCGGTGTAGAAAATCGCGATGACGGTGATTGCCAGCAGGTCGTCAACCACGGCCAAGGTCAACAGAAATGTCCGTAGCGCTGCCGGCAGATGCGTCGAGATGACCGCCAGCACGGCCACCGCGAAGGCGATGTCGGTCGCGGTCGGGATCGCCCAACCCTGTAGCGCGCCCGCGGGGGAACCGATGTTCACCAGTACGAAGATCAGCGCGGGTACCACCATCCCGCCCACGGCGGCGGCGATCGGCAGCGCGGCGCGACCCGGGTCACGCAGGTCTCCGGCAACGAATTCGCGTTTGAGTTCCAGCCCCACCACGAAGAAGAAGATCGCCAACAGCCCATCGGCGGCCCAGGTACCCAGGGTCAGGTGCAGGTGCAGACCGAAGGGCTCAGCGCCGACCTCGAGATCGCGCAGCGCGAAGTAGCTGGGCGCCCACGGCGAGTTCGCCCAGATGAGTGCTGCGCCGGCGGCGAACAGCAGAATCATCCCGCCGACGGTCTCGGTGCGCAGGATCTCGGTGATCCTGCTGGTCTCCGCCCACGAACCCCGCGAGAGGAGCGCGGTTCGGATCCGTCGTCCGCCGGGGTTAGGTGTCACAGCCTGCCTCTGGTTGTCGTCAACAAATGCCCGCCGACCAGACTTCCCGGCACACCCGCTCGACATGCTATGCCAGGCCCGTACGTTGCGCCGATCATCGGTGTAGTGCCGCGATGCATTCGACGTGGTGGGTCAACGGGAACGAGTCGAATACCTCCAGCTGTTCCACAGCGTAGCCGTGGCCACGATAGAGCCCGATATCGCGCGCGAAAGATGCTGCTTCACAACCTATATGGACGATACGAGGCACATCGGCGGCGGCCAGCATGTCGATCACCTCACGACCAGCCCCGGCACGGGGCGGGTCCAGCACAGCGACGTCGGCGCCCCGGCGCTGCCCCGCCAGCGCACGCCGCACCGAGTCGGTCAGCACCGAGACACAGCCGAGGTCGGCCAGCGCGGCACGCGCCGAGCGGGACGCGCCGCGAGAGGTGTCGACGGTGAGCACCCTGCCGGTGTCACCGACACCCTGGGCCAGAGCCGCGGCGAAGACGCCGGCGCCACCGTAGAGGTCCCACGCAATCATCCCCGGTTGGAGCTGAGCCCACTCGGCGACCAGCGAGCTGTACAGGTCCGGAGCGTCGCGGTGCGCCTGCCAGAAGGCCGTCACCGGCACCCACCAAACCCGCTCGCCCACGCGCTGGAGTGCCTCGTAGCCACCTTCGGCCACTTTCGTCCGATTGCCGCCTCCGGTGGCGGAAGTCCGATTGCCACCGCGGGTCCCCGTCACCACCACGTGGCGATCGCCGTCATCGTCGACCGCCACGTGGATGTGGGAATCCACGGGCCATTTCCTCTCGGCGATACCGGCGAGCATGCCGGTGGGCAGTTGTCCACAATCGAGCCGGTGCACCAGCTCCGAACTGTGGTAGCGGTGAAAACCGGCGCGACCGTCGGCGCCCACATCGAGCCTCACCCGGGTGCGCCACCCCGCCGCACCCAGGTCACCGACTGGCCGCGCGGATGCATCCTGCTCGTCGCGCCAGCGGTATCCACCGAGCCGGGCAAGCTGATTGGCCACCACCGAACCCTTGAGCCGGCGCGCCGCGGCGGGATCGGCGAATGCCAGATCACAGCAACCCGCCCCGTCCACCCCGGCAATCGGACACAGCGGATCGATCCGGTCGGCAGAAGGCTCGAGGACCTCGACGGCCTCGGCCTTCCAATAAGATCCGCGACTTCCTTCGCCACCGGTTATCCGGACCCTGACGGTCTCCCCGGGCAGTGCGTACCGCACGAACACCACCCGCCCCTCGTGACGGGCCACGCAGCTGCCCCCGTTGGCCGCCGCCTCGGTGGTCAGCGTGAGTTCGTCCGGCGGGATGTTTCCGCTCGCATCAGCAATCCCGGTCAATCCAGGAAGCCTCTGCGCGCATCGCCGGGAGCCGACTGGCGCGTCGGCTTCTTCAGCCGCTCCGACGAAGACAGCTGCCACGGCACCGAAGTCATCATGACGTTGGGCTCGAACAGCAACCTGCCCTTCAGCCGCAACGCACTCTGGTTGTGCAGCACCTGTTCCCACCAATGACCAACCACGTACTCGGGGATGAATACGGTGACCACCGTGCGCGGCGAGTCCTTTCCGACCCGTTTGACGTAATCGATAACGGGGCGGGTGATCTCGCGGTACGGCGATGCGATCACCTTCAGCGGCACGCTGATATCGCTGTGCTCCCACTTGTGAACCAGCGCGCGGGTCTCGGCATCGTCCACGCTGACGGTGATGGCCTCCAGCACGTCCGGGCGGGTGGCCCGCGCGTATGCCAGCGCACGCAACGTCGGTAGGTGCACGTTGGACACCAGCACGATCGCGTGGTTGCGGCTGGGTAGCACGACGTCCTCGGCCTCGGCGGCGCGCAGCTCGAGCTCACGGCTGACCGCCGCATAGTGCCGATGGATGAGCTTCATGATGGCGAACAGCGCACCCATCGCCAGGATCGCGATCCACGCCCCGGCCACGAATTTGGTGACCACAACGACGATCAGCACCGTGCCGGTGCACAGGAATCCGATGGTATTGATCATTCGGGCACGGTTCATCCGGCCGCGGGCGTCAGCGTCGGTTTCGTTGCGCAGCAATCGGTTCCAGTGCCGGACCATGCCGATCTGACTAAAGGTGAACGACACGAACACCCCGACGATGTACAGCTGGATCAGCGCGGTGACCTGCGCCTGGAATGCCACCACAAACGCGATGGCCCCGAACGCCAGGAACAGAATCCCGTTGGAGAATGCCAGTCGATCGCCACGGGTATGCAGCTGGCGAGGTAGGTAACGGTCCTGCGCCAGAATCGATCCGAGCACCGGGAAACCGTTGAACGCGGTGTTGGCAGCCAACACCAAGATCAGCGCCGTCACCCCGGCGATCAGGAACAGCCCGATCGCGAAATCGTGGAACACCGCATCGGCCAGCTGCGCCACCAACGTCTTCTGCTGATAATCCTCGGGTGCCCCGGCCAGTTGCTCCAGCGGCCGTTCGGCGATCTGCACGCCGGTCGCCTTGGCCAGCATGATGATCCCCATGAACAACGTGACCGCAATAATCCCCAGCAGCAGCAGCGTGGTAGCCGCATTACGGGACTTGGGTTTGCGGAATGCCGGCACTCCGTTGCTGATCGCCTCGACACCGGTCAGCGCCGCGCTCCCCGACGAGAATGCCCGGGCAACCAGGAACACCAGGGCGAAGCCCAGGATGTCACCGTGCTCGGAGTGCATCTCGAAGTCCGCGGATTCGGCGCGCAGCGGCTCACCCAGCCCATAGATCTGGAAGAACCCCCAGGCGAGCATGATGTACATGCCGATCATGAACGCGTAGGTCGGTATCGCGAATGCGGTGCCCGATTCCCGGATACCGCGCAGGTTCAGCGACGCCAGCGTCAGGATTGCCGCTATCGCGAACCACACCTTGTGGTGGTCGACGAAAGGCACCGCCGACCCGATGTTCGACATGGCCGAGGACACCGACACCGCCACGGTCAGCACGTAGTCCACCAGCAGCGCACTGGCGACGGTGAGCCCGGCGGTGGGGCCCAGGTTGGTGGTCACGACCTCGTAGTCGCCACCACCCGATGGGTAGGCATGCACATTTTGCCGGTAGCTGGCGATCACGATGAGCATCACCGCCGCCACCGCCAGCCCAATCCACGGCGCCATCGAGTATGCCGACAGGCCCGCCACCGACAGCACCAGGAAGATCTCTTCGGGCGCATACGCCACCGACGACAGCGCATCGGAGGCGAAGACCGGCAGGGCTACCCGCTTGGGCAGCAGAGTGTGCGACAGGTTGTCGCTTCGGAACGGCCGGCCCAGCACCAGCCGCCGGGTGGCGGTAGAAAGCTTGGACACGAGTGCCAAGACTAAGCCCGAAGGCCGCTGGCCGTGGCAGAGCGGTAGCGTTCACCAGTGCGCGGGTACTGCAGCAGCAGTTTTGGGTAGGCCACGTCTGGCTGCGGCCGGAAAGGACCGTCAGGTGCGTGTAGTGGTGATGGGATGCGGTCGGGTGGGCGCGTCCCTGTCGGACAGCTTGGCCAGGATCGGCCACGACGTCGCGGTGATCGATCGAGACGGCACGGCCTTCCACCGGCTCTCCCCCGAGTTTTCCGGGCAGCGGATTCTCGGCATGGGTTTCGACCGCGATGTCTTGTTGCGTGCCGGAATCGAGGACGCGGCGGCCTTCGCGGCGGTCTCCTCCGGCGACAACTCCAACATCATCTCCGCCCGGGTGGCGCGGGAAACGTTCAACGTGCCCCGGGTGGTCGCCCGCATCTACGACGCCAAGCGCGCGGCCGTCTACGAGCGCCTCGGTATCCCCACCGTGGCCACCGTCCCGTGGACCACCGACCGGTTGCTGAACGTGCTGACCCGCGAAAACGAGACCACAAAGTGGCGCGATCCGACCGGCAACGTCGGGGTCGCGGAGCTGGCGCTGCACGAAAACTGGGTCGGCCATCGGGTCACCGAGCTGGAAGCGGCCACCTCCGGGCGGGTGTCGTTCATGATCCGGTTCGGCGCCGGCACGTTGCCGGACGCCAAAACCGTCATCCAGGCAGGCGACCAGGTCTATCTGGCCGCCGTCTCCGGGCATATCGCCGAGGCGCTGGCCATCGCGGCGTTGCCCCCCAGTGAGGACCCGGAGGCCTGATGAAAGTCGCGATCGCCGGGGCCGGGGCGGTGGGTCGGTCCATCGCCCGCGAGCTTGTCGAGTCTCACGAGGTCACGCTGCTCGAACGCGACCCGACCCATATCGACGTCGACGCGATTCCTGCGGCCCACTGGCGCCTGGGCGACGCGTGCGAGATCAGCCTCCTCGAGTCCATCAGCCTCGAAGAGTTCGACGTCGTGATCGCCGCCACCGGCGACGACAAGGCCAACGTGGTGCTCAGCCTGCTGGCCAAGACGGAGTTCGCGGTCCCCAGGGTGGTGGCCCGCGTCAACGACCCCCGCAACGAATGGCTCTTCGACGAGGCCTGGGGAGTCGACGTCGCGGTGTCCACCCCTCGAATGCTGGCCTCACTGGTCGAGGAGGCGGTCTCGGTCGGCGATCTGGTGCGGCTGATGGAATTCAGCAAAGGCCAGGCCAACCTGGTCGAGATCACCCTGCCCGACGACACGCCGTGGGGCGGCAGGCCGGTGAAACGGCTCGAGTTGCCCAGGGATGCGGCGCTGGTGACGATCCTGCGCGGTCCGCGGGTCATCGTCCCCGAAGGTGACGAGCCGCTGGAGGGTGGTGACGAGCTGCTGTTCGTCGCCGTGAGCGAGGTCGAGAACGAGCTGCGCGAACTGCTGTTGCGCCCGGGTCAGCGCTGAGCCTCGTCGGCACGGCTTGACTCCGAGCGATCGGGGTTGGTCGCATCATGCTCGTGCAGCGCCCGCTGCGCCGCTCTGATCGCCAGGTAGGTCACCAGTGCGGCCACTGCCGTCAGCGGCCAGCCCATGGCGATCCGGGCCACTCCCAGCCATCCGGTCTTGTCGGCGTCGTACAGGTGGTGCTGCACCGCGAACCGGGAGGCGAACACCGCTACCCAGACCAGCGTCGCCGCGTCGAAGGCCAGCACCGCGCGTCGGATGCCTCGCCAGTGCCGGTCCTGGGCGTTCACCCAGCCCCAGATGTAACCGACCACCGGCCGACGGATGACAACCGAGGTAGTGAACACCACCGCCCAGAACAGCGACATCCAGATGCCCAGCAGGAAATATCCCTTGGAGGCGCCGACGAGGTAGGCGATGAGCGCGCTGACCCCGACGGCGAAGAAACCCGAGACGGCGGGCTGCACGGAGTCGCGCCGGAGTAGGCGCCACACCAGGATCAAGGTCGCCACCGCAACCGCGGCGCCGATGGCCGGCAGGAGTCCGAACGCCGACGACACCGGCACGAACACCAGGACCGGCAGCGACGAGTAGATCAACCCCCTGAAGCCGCCCATCTGTTGCAGGACGGCCGCTCCGCGTGGTTGTGCGGTCGCAGCCCTTTGGGGGGACGTGGTGTCGGTGCCCGGTTCGGTGCCCGGGTCACTCACTTTTGGATCTCGTAGTGGGGGTTGTAAATCGCCTTGGCGCCGTTGTCCAGCTTGCCGACCCGGCCGTGCACCTTGAGCGTGCGGCCGGATTCAATGCCGGCAATACGGCGCTGCCCCAGCCAGAGGAGCATCACCGAATCGGTGCCATCGAATAGTTCGGCCTTGACTCCGCCTGCGCAACCTTTGCCGTTGCATTCGACGCTGCGCAGCGTACCGACCATCGTCACCTCTTGACCGCGCTCGCAGTCGATCGCCTTCTGCGCGCCGGTACTGGCGGCTTCGTCGCTGAGTTGCTCGACGTCGAGTTGCTCCGGGTCTTCGGTCAACCGGCGGGTGAGCCGGCGAAGATACCCCTCGGCGGTGGCCATGGCTGCTCCTGACCTTCTCTCAATGCATTGTCGATTGACCCAACCAACGCCACGGTAGCCCTCTTGGATCGGACGTGCCACGTTGAGGTGGCCCCGTCGCTCTAGCGATCCCGCAGCGGTGCACGATCGTGACGTGGCGGTCAATCTGCACGGTGTCACCAGCGTCCTGCTTCCGGGCACCGGATCCGACGACGAGTTCGTCCGCCGCGCGTTTGCCACGGCACTACGCGCAGTGGGCGCGGTCGTTGTCACACCGCGACCACAGCCGCACCGTTTGGTCGACGGGTACCGCGACGACCTCGACAGGGCCGCCCGAGCCGCGCACCCGCTGCCGATCGCGGTGGGCGGGGTGTCGATCGGTGCCGCTGTCGCCGCGGCATGGGCGCTGTCGCATCCCGGCCATGTGGTCGCGGTGCTGGCCGCCCTGCCGGCGTGGACCGGCGCACCCGACGGGGCGCCCGCCGCGCTGGCGGCCCGCTATTCCGCAGAGCTGCTGCGCCGCGACGGCCTGATATCGGCGACCGCGCAAATGCAGGCGTCCAGCCCGGCGTGGCTGGCTACGGAACTGACGCGGTCATGGGCCCGGCAGTGGCCCTCGTTGCCCGAAGCGATGGATGAGGCGTCGCGCTACGTCGGTCCGACCATTGCCGATCTGGAAGGTTTGACCGTGCCGATGGGTGTTGTGTCGGCCACCGACGACCCGGTGCACCCGGTGGAGGTGGGTATCGAGTGGGCGGCTGCCGTCGCACGGGCGTCGCTACGCACCGTGACCCTCGATCAGATCGGGACCAACCCCGCGATCCTGGGCGCGCAGTGCCTGGCCGCCCTGTCCGACGCCGAAGGCCCGGCCCGCGCCACCCGATAACCCGTCGAAATCGCATTGGGGCCGCGAAGGTGCGAGTGCGAACCTGCAGAACTGCAGTTTCGGCGCAGGGCAAGCCGACTGCCCGCGTCAGCGCGTGTCAGCCGCCGGTAATGGTGCGCAGCTGCTGCATCGCCGAACCCTGTGCACTGCGCCGTGCCGTCGGCTGCGGCGGCTGCGGCGGCTGCGGCGGCTGTGTTTGGGCAGCGGCCGCGGCCTGCTGCGCGGCGGCCTGCTCGGTAGCTGCGCGAAGCTGCTCGGCCATCGGTTCGGGCAGTGCTATCGGCAACGGAGTCCGCACCGGCATCGGCGTGTCGCCACGCCGAACGACCGTGTCCGCCAGTGCTTCTCGGGCCTGCTCGGCCAATGCGTCGATGCGGTCGTGGGGCCCGCTGACGACACAGCGGATCATCCATCGATAACCGTCCACGCCGATGAATCGCACCACACCCGCGTTCTCGGCGCCGACGCCCACGACTTCGCGTCCCCACGATCCGTCCTCGATGCTGACCTTGGGGACGTCCTTGCGCAGCGAATCGGCCAACTCCGAGGCCACTTCACGCCAGAGCCCCGGCGACTTCGGTGCCGCGTAGGCAGCAATGGTGAATCGGCCGTTGGCGGTCACCATCCAGACTGCGCTAGGTGCCCCGGTGTTGCTCAGCTCAACCTGCACCTGCCCGGCGTCGGGCAACGGAATCAACACCGACCCCAGATCCAGCCTGGCCACGGTGGCCACCGATGGATCGTCGAAGTCGTCGATGTCGAACGGACCCTCGAGCTCCTCGTCGGCCTCCGCTGCGGTCGCATCAGAGTCGCCGGGACCGTCGTTGCTGTGTCTTCTCAGTTCCATTTTCACAAACTCGCATGTCCGCCGGAGGAACCGTGGCCGCCGTCACCACGGGTTGTATCGGCCAAACCGGCCTCGTCGAACGATGTCACCTCGACCAGTTCGGGTAATTCCACCCGCTGCACCAGCAACTGGGCTATCCGGTCTCCGCGATGGACCACGATCGGGGTTCCCGGGTCGAGGTTGATCAGGGAGACCTTGATCTCACCACGATAGCCCGCGTCGACCGTGCCCGGGGCGTTGACGATCGAAAGTCCCACGCGGGCAGCCAGACCCGAGCGCGGGTGCACCAGACCCACCATGCCGAACGGGATTGCCACCGCCACCCCGGTGGACACCAGCGCCCGCTCACCGGGTGCCAGCTCGACATCCTGTGCGCTGTAAAGGTCAACTCCGGCGTCGCCGTCGTGAGCCCGCGTGGGCAGCGGCAGGTTGGGATCGAGCCGCACTACCGCCAGAGAGGTGGACACGACGTCAGAGATTACTCTTGGCTTCGTGTCCGACACGCGCGCCACCACACAAACCGTTCGCTATCGCGAGCGGCTGCGGGTTCCGTGGTGGTGGTGGCCGCCGGGTTTGGGGCTGGCCGCCCTGATCGCACTCGAAGTCAACCAGGGTGTCAGGGCGCTGCCGAACTGGTTGCCCTTCGCGGTGCTGCTGTCAGTGGCGGCAATAGTGCTGATCTGGCTCGGCAGGACCGAACTGCAGGTAACCAGCAGCGGCGGCGAGACCGAGGTGCGCATCGGCGGCGCCCACCTGCCGGTGGCCGTCATCGATCGGTGGGCCGAGGTGCCTCGTTCGGCCAAGTCGGCGGCGCTGGGCCGACAACTCGACCCGGCTGCCTTCGTCGTGCATCGACCGTGGATAGGGCCGATGATTCTGCTCGTTCTGCAGGATCCTGACGACCCCACCCCGTACTGGTTGATCAGCGCCAAGAACCCGGCCAAAGTGCTCGCGGCGTTAGCCGCCTAGGCCGTCGGCGCGCTCAGGCGGCACAGTCGGTACAGATCATCACGCCGTTCTTCTCACTGGCGAGACGGCTGCGGTGGTGGACCAGGAAGCAGCTTGAGCAGGTGAACTCGTCGGCCTGCTTGGGAATCACGCGCACCGACAGTTCTTCGCCAGAGAGGTCGGCGCCGGGCAACTCGAAGGACTCCGCGGATTCAGATTCGTCGACGTCGACGACGGCCGACTGGGCTTCGTTGCGACGCGCCTTGAGTTCCTCGAGGGAATCCTCGGAAACATCGTCGGTCTCGGTGCGCCGTGGGGCGTCGTAATCGGTAGCCATCGTCGTCCCCTCCAAGAAACTCACGTGTTGCTTGTGCAGCAGTGCTTTGTACCAGCGTCGAACGCATCCGCCAAACGATTCGTGCCCGTATTGTCACCTGTTGCGATGTGATTTGCATCACATTCATGTTCGCGCCGGTCGGAGCGCCTGACCACACTGGCCTTAGAGTGCACAACGTGGTCGCGCAAATCACCGACGGGACGGCGTTCGACAAGCACGGACGACCCTTCCGCCGCCGCAATTTCCTTCCCGGGATCGTGTTGTTCTCATCCCTGGCGCTGGTGGCTCTGCTCATCTGGGTGATCGCGCTGTCCCAACCCCCCGATGTCCGGGAAGCCGAGGTCTGCAATCCGCCGCCGGTGCCGGCGGACTCCGACGCGCCCCGGCCCGAGCTCGGCGAGCAGGTGTCCCGCGAAGAGATGATCGACGTCACTCCGGCCAAGCTCGCCGATACCAAGATCCGGGTGCTCAATGCCAGCGGGCGGGGAGGGCAAGCCGGCGAGGTCGCCGGTGCGCTGCGGGATCTGGGTTTCGCCGATCCCGAGGCCGCCAATGACCCGATCTACGAGACGGTGCGGCTGGAATGCCAGGGCCAGATTCGGTTTGGGCCGGCCGGCCGAGCCGCGGCTGCGTCGATCTGGCTGGTGGCCCCCTGCACCGAGCTGTTCCAGGATGAGCGCACCGGGGACACTGTCGACCTGGCGCTGGGAACCGGGTTCACCGAGCTCAGCCGTGGCGACAACATCGATGCCGTGCTCGCGAGCCTGCTGCCCGACGCGACGCAGCCGGCCGATCCGGCGCTGCTGCCCAAGATCCATAACGGAGCCTGCTGAGCACGCCGGTATCGGCGCATTCAGTCGCTCATCACGCCGCAGCGGGCGAGCATTTCGCCGAACGCGGTGTTGATACCCGGGGCGGCCGCCACCACCAGACCCGCTCCCCGGTCCGGCCGCGGGGTTCGGACCAGCGCGCCGGCCTCGGTAGCGATCAGCGCCGCCGCGGCCCAGTCCCACACATGAACTCCATCCTCGTAGTAGGCGTCCAGCCTGCCCGCGGCAACCATGCACAGGTCCAGTGCGCACGAGCCGATCCGGCGCAGGTCGCGTACCTCTGGCAGCAGTCTGGCGACGATCTCGCCCTGCCGGGCGCGGCGGTCGGGCTGGTAACCGAAACCCGTGCCCACCAGAGCCGCCGACAACTGGGTGAGTGCGCTGCAGCGCAGCTCGGTGACGACGTCGTCGCGTCGCAGTCGGGCCCCCTGCCCCAGCGCCGCCGAGAACAGTGCACCGGCTGCGACATCGGCCACGGCTCCGGCGACCGAGACACCGCCGCGCTGCACGCCGACCGATACCGCGTATGCCTCGATCCCGTAGAGGAAGTTCACCGTGCCGTCGATAGGGTCGAGCACCCACGTGAGCTGACCGTCCGCTTCGCCGGCCGGTCCGCCTTCCTCTTCGCCGAGAATGCGTTCGCCCGGCCGTAGTTCGGCGAGCCGAGTCCGCAACAGCCGTTCGGTCTCGGTGTCGACCACGGTCACGGGGTCGGTCGGGCTGCTCTTGAAGTTCACCGCGCGCGCTTGGCCCGGCCTGGCCTCCCCTGCGCTACCAGCTGCGCCGGCGCCGAAGACCTCTGTTCGCCGCCGCCTCACGAACGCCGCCGCCTCGCCAGCCAGTTGCTCGGCCACCGAACGAAGCAGTGCGGGATCGCTGTCGCTTGCGGTCATAGGCCCATCGCAACACATCAGCCGATAAATACCCCAGTGAGATGCAGGACGGGCAGACATCGGAATTGGCGAGCCGATAGGCTGTGGTGCGCGCCTCGGCTGCTGCAGCGCGAAGCCGCGCAGCAGCCTTCAGTTGCCGCCGAACTGGGCAGAGGAGCTCTCCATGACCCCCACCGATTCTTCTGACAC
>JAGQTR010000116.1 GCA_020438915.1 Mycobacterium sp. | reverse complement strand
TCCGGCGGCGAGCAGCAGCGTGTCGCCATCGCCCGCGCGTTCGTCAACCGGCCGCTGGTGCTACTGGCCGACGAACCCACGGGCAATCTCGACCCCGAAACCAGTAAGGACATCATGGACCTGCTCGAGCGGATCAACCGCACGGGCACGACGGTGCTGATGGCCACCCACGACCACCACATCGTCGACTCGATGCGCCAGCGTGTCGTCGAACTCGAACTCGGCCGGCTGATTCGCGACGAACAGCGCGGCGTCTACGGAATGGATCGCTAGTGCGCTTCGGCTTTCTCATCAACGAAGTCCTGACCGGGCTTCGCCGCAACGTGACAATGACGGTCGCGATGATCCTCACCACCGCGATCTCCATCGGCCTGTTCGGCGGCGGACTGCTGGTGGTGCGGTTGGCCGACCAGTCCCGCGCCATCTACCTCGACCGGGTGGAGAGCCAGGTCTTTCTCACCAACGATGTGTCGGCCAACGACCCGACCTGTGACGCCGACCCGTGCAAGGCGCTGCGGTCACAGATCGAGGCGCGCGACGACGTCCGGTCGGTGCGCTTCTTGAACCGCGACGACGCCTACGACGACGCGATCGCGAAGTTCCCGCAGTACAAGGACGTGGCGGGCAGGGAAGCGTTCCCGGCGTCGTTCGTGGTCAAGCTCACCGACCCCGAGCAGCACAAGGACTTCGACGACGCCATGGTGGGCCAGCCCGGGGTGCTCAACGTCCTGAATCAGAAAGAATTGATCGACCGGTTGTTCGCGGTGCTCGACGGGTTGTCGAACGCGGCGTTCGCGGTGGCGTTGGTGCAGGCGATCGGCGCGGTGTTGTTGATCGCCAACATGGTCCAAGTCGCTGCCTACACCCGGCGCACCGAGATAGGGATCATGCGACTCGTGGGCGCCAGCCGCTGGTACACCCAACTACCATTCCTGGTCGAGGCGATGCTTGCGGCGTTCATCGGCGTGCTGATCGCCATCGGCGGGCTCATTGCGGTGCGTGCACTGTTCCTGGAGAACGCCCTCGACCAGTTCTACCAAGCCAATCTCATCGCACGTATCGACTACGCCGACATCCTCTACATCGCCCCGATCCTGTTGTTCTTGGGCGTGGCCATGGCCGGTGTCACTTCATACGTCACGCTGCGGCTGTACGTGCGTAGGTAGCTGATGGCCAAAGCCTCGGGCAAGAAAGGGACCAAGGACAGCAACAACCAAGTTGTTGCGACCAATCGCAAAGCCCGGCATAACTATTCGATTCTGGAGACCTACGAGGCCGGGGTTGCGTTGATGGGCACCGAGGTCAAGAGTTTGCGCGAAGGTCAGGCGTCGCTGGCGGATGCGTTCGCCACTATCGATGACGGCGAGATCTGGCTACGCAACCTGCACATCCCCGAATATCACCACGGCAGCTGGACCAACCACACGCCGCGGCGCAATCGCAAGCTGCTGCTGCACCGGCGCGAGATCGACACCCTGGTGGGCAAGATCCGTGACGGTAACCTCACCCTGGTGCCGCTGTCGCTGTACTTCACCGGAGGCCGGGTCAAAGTGGAGTTGGCACTCGCCCGCGGTAAGCAGGCACACGACAAACGCCAGGACTTGGCGCGCCGCGATGCGCAGCGCGAGGTCACCCGCGAGATGGGGCGGCGCGTCAAAGGCATGACCTCCTGATAGGCGTCCTCAGCGCGTTGATAGCGGCGCTGAGTTACGGCGTCAGCGACTTCGTCGGTGGCATCGCCTCGCGTCGGGTCGCCGCACTGCGGGTGGTGCTGGTGTCCTATCCGGTGGCGCTGGTACTGCTGATCGTGGTGGCAATGCCCTTCGGCGGCCAGATCGGGATTCCCGCGGTCGTGTGGGGACTGCTTTCCGGTGTGGCCCAGGCGTTCGGCGTGTGGTGGTTCTACGCGGCGCTGGGGGCAGGCCCGATTTCGGTGGTGTCGCCGCTGACGGCGATCCTGGTCGCCGGGATCCCGGTCGGTGCCGGGTTGGCCGCCGGCGAACGGCCCGGGGTCATCGCGCTCGTCGGCGTGGTGTTGGCACTGGTCGCGGTCGTCCTGGTGAGCCGCGAGGCAACCGATGAGGACCCCAAACCGCACAAGTTCACGCCGAAGGTGGCCTGGCTGACCATCGGTTCCGGGGTGGCGTTCGGAATGAACTTCGTGATCCTCGATCGGGTGCCGGTCGAGGCGCAGCTGTGGCCGCTGGTGTTCGGACGGTTGGCGGCCACCGCCATCGTGCTGCTGGCCGCGGCGGTCACAGCCAATCTGGTGCTCGAACGGGGGGTGCCGCTGCGGCTGGCCTTGTTCGCGGCGGTGCTGGACACCGTTGCCAACGTAACGACCCTGTTGGCCCTGCAATCGTCGATGTTGTCGCTGGCAGGTGTCCTGATCGCGCTTTATCCGGCGGCGACGGTGCTATTGGCGATTGTGGTGCTTCGGGAACGGGTAACTCACTGGCAGAGCGCCGGCATGGTGCTTGCTTTGGCATCCGTCGCAATGATCGCCGCCGGTTAGCCACCCTTGGCCAGACACACGACTTTCTTCGCGAAAGCGCGCTGTTGCTCCCCATTGGCTAACGTCATGGTCACGCCCGCGGAGGGCGACGCTCGCATTGGAAGGGAGGCGGACGGTAAAGGCAAACCAATTTCGCATTTGGCTCTTCGTGATTGTCGCGCTGCTGGCGTGTGTGAACGCCCTGGCACTGTGGGGTGACGAGGCGGCTCGTCGCGGAGAGACATTGCTGCAGTTGGGTACCGGACTGGGGGCATTGGCCTGCGGTCTCGTCGTCGCGCTTCGGTTACGAGGAATGGCGCGGTGGTGGCGCCTGATTCTCGTCGCGATGTTGGCGGCCTTTCTGGGCGGCCAGGTTCTCTGGTGGTCGAGCGGCGCCAACGTGGAAAGCCCGTCGGGAGCGCCGGCGATGTCGGTCATCTACCTGGCATTCCCGATGTTCACTCTCGCGTCGATGTATGTTCTGCTGCGCTCCACCGGCGGGGTGCTCGGGCGGCCCGATGCCCCGCTACCGCATTCCATGGCCACCACCTACCTCGACGGGTTGGTGGCGGCCACATCGTTTCTGATCTTCATTTCAATGGGTGGCTTCGGCACTGAATCTGCGGCCTCGTTGCCACGGTCGGGCAATCCGGCGATGCAATTCGCGTTCTCGCTGGCCGAGTTGGTCGTCGTCGTCGTGGCGGTGGTGGTCACGATGATCTATCACGTCGACCGCCCATTCCGGAAGAACTATCTGCTGTTGGCCGCGGGCATCGTGACGATGGCTTCGGCGGATCGGCTCGTGGCCTACTACGAGACCGTGGATTCAGAGAACGGCCAGCAGTGGGCAGCGATCGGCTTGGTCCTCGGTCCGCTGCTGTTCGCCTACGCGATGCTCGAGCCGCGGCCACAGGCCGAAGAGACGGCACGCCACCAACGTCACGGGATGGACTGGGCGCAGCTGATATTGCCGTACCTGGGATTTCTCGGGATCGCGGTGCTTTTCGCGTTCCACATGTCGATAGGTGAGCCGTTTACCGGTTTCGTGGCCTGGATGATGTTGCTGCTGGTGCTGCTGATCGCCGCCCGGCAGGTGGTCGCGATCCGCGCGCAATACCTTCTTACCCAGCGGTTGTACTTGACGCAGCGCCGCCTGGCGCGCCAGGTGCACACCGATGCGCTGACCGGGTTACCCAATCGCCTGCTGTTCGGCCGACGGCTCGACGCCGCGATGAACGACGGACGCTTCGTCCTGATCTTCGTCGATCTCGACGACTTCAAAGAAGTGAACGATCGGTACGGCCACGCCGCCGGAGACGAGTTGCTCCGCGCAGTCGGGGAGCGTCTCAAGCGGTGTTTGTCAGACGAAGACACCGTGGCGCGCGTCGGCGGTGACGAGTTCGCCATCCTCATCGACGGCAGCCAAGAGGAGCCCGAGGTCGTCGCTGACCGGCTGCGGGTGGCGCTACGGGTTCCCTTCGCCGTGCATGGTTCCTCGGTGCGGGTGCGTGCCAGCATGGGCCTGGCGCGGCCGAGCACCGATGGACCGTCCCAGACGCCGGACGACCTGTTGCGCCAAGCCGACATTTCGATGTACGCGGGAAAGCGCGTCGGCAAGGACACCGCCGTGGTCTACCAACCGTCGTCGGATGTTCGGGGGGATTTCCCGACCGCGTTGCGCCAGGCAGGGGAGGGGATTCCCGCCGGGTTCAGCCTCGTCTACCAGCCCATCGTGGGGCTTCCCGATGGCGAGCTCATCGCGGTCGAGGCACTGGCGCGATGGACTGCGCCCAACGGAATCGACATCTCACCCGAGACGTTCGTCGCCGCCGCCGAAGCCTCCGGGCTCGGCGCCGACCTCGATGCACTGGTGCTCGATCTGGTGTGCAGTGAGGTCCAGGCGGCCGGCTTGGACGTCGACGTCCATGTGAATGTCGGCGCCGCGCGGCTTGGCAACCCGTCTTTCGAACACCGGGTGCGCCAGGCACTGGCCAAGCATCGAATGGAGCCCGGTCGGCTCGTCGTGGAAATCACCGAGACGGTGCCGATCGTTGATCTCGCCGCCGCCGCGGAACAGATCTTGCGGCTGAATGCACTCGGGGTCAAGGTGGCACTGGACGACTTCGGTGCGGGGTTCAATTCGCTGATGTATCTACACTCACTACCCGTGCAGTTCGTCAAGCTGGACCGTCGTTTCGCCTCAGGAACCGATCCCGAGCGGGATATGGCGCTGTACCGATCGGTCTCCATCCTCTGCCGCGAGCTGGGAATGGAGGTGATCGTCGAGGGAATCGAAGACCAAACCCAGGCGGTGGCCGTCTATGAGGCCGGGTGCTTGCTGGCCCAGGGGCACCTCTTCGGCAGCGCCGTACCAATCGCTGAACTGGGTTCGGGCTCGCAGACGCAGCGGAGCCCGGTGTGATGGGCCGCCCAGTGACGCACCTCGACAAACCCACCGTGCTCGACGGCCTCTTCGCATCGTGGCGCGACATCGACACCCTGTTGCACACCCTGGATCCGGCACAGTGGACGATGGAAACCTCGCTTCCCGGTTGGACCGTGCACGACGTCGTCGCCCACATCGTCGGGACCGAATCGATGCTTCATGGCGACGCGACGCCCGAGGTCGACGTCGACGTCTCGACCCTCGAGCACGTGCGCAACGACATCGGGGCGCTGAACGAACGTTGGGTCCGCAAGTTGCGCGGTCTCAGTTCTGCGGAGCTGCACGAGAGGTATCGCAGCGTGACCGCGCTGCGTCGCACCGAGCTGTCCGAGCTGTCGGTCGAGCAGTGGGACGCGGTCACCGCGACGCCCGCCGGGCCGGATACCTACGGGCGATTCATGCGGGTGCGGATATTCGACTGCTGGATGCACGAACTCGACATCCGCGACGCGGTCGCGCGCCCCGCCGACGCCACCGAACTAGTAGGCCCGGCCGCCGAATTGTCGCTCGACGAGATGGCGGCCAGCATGGGCTTCGTCGTCGGGAAGCTGGGCGGGGCACCCGACGGTTCCCGGGTCAGGATCGAGTTGACCGGCCCGCTGCGCAGAGATATCAACGTCGCGATCCAGGGCCGCGGTCGCGTCGTGCCGGACTTCGGTGCCGAGGCGCCAACGTCGACGATCGCACTCGACGCGGTGCTGTTCACCCGGATCGCTGGCGGACGAACTCCGGCGGCTGCGCACCACGGGGCGA
>JAGQTR010000115.1 GCA_020438915.1 Mycobacterium sp. | reverse complement strand
TTCGAAGGCCAGGTCTCGGTGTTCTGGGAGGACGCCCCCGATAGCCCCTCAGGCGAAAAGCAAGGCCTCAACTACCGCGACCTCTATCCGGAGCCGCCGCCGCCGGGAATGGTGCCCTCCTGCGCCGAGGGAGGCGTGCTGGGCATCCTGTGCGCATCCATCGCCTCGGTGATGGGCACCGAGGCGATCAAGCTGATCACCGGCATCGGCGATCCGCTGCTCGGCCGATTGATGGTGTACGACGCCCTGGACATGACGTACCGCACGATCAAGATCCGCAAGGATCCCGCCACACCGAAGATCACTGAGCTCATCGATTACGACGCGTTCTGCGGCGTCGTTTCCGAAGATGCCGCCGAAGCTGCGGCCGAGGCCACCGTGACACCTCGGGAACTGCGCGAACTGCTGGACTCGAGCAACAAGTACGCGCTGATCGACGTCCGCGAGCCCGTCGAGTGGGACATCAACCGGATCGAGGGCGCCGAGCTCATCCCCAAGTCGACGATCGAGACCGGCGACGGTCTGGCGAAGCTGCCCCATGATCGCGTTCCGGTGCTGTATTGCAAAACCGGCGTGCGGTCAGCTGAAGCGCTGGCGGTGGTGAAGAAGGCCGGGTTCTCCGATGCGATTCATCTGCAGGGCGGCATCGTGGCCTGGGCCAAGCAACTCGAACCCGACATGGTGATGTACTAACGCGGGGTTGGCGACGGTTCCGCTTAGGCTGGGGCGGTGACCGCCGAAAGCCCGCCAGACCACGTGCTTGCGGCTTTCGGGCTCTCCGGGGTGCAGCCCGAGCCACTGGGAGCCAGTTGGGAGGGCGGCTGGCGGTGCGGGGAAGTCGTCCTGTCCATGGTGGCCGACCACGCCCGGGCGGCCTGGTCGGCCAAGGTGCGCGAGACGCTGTTCGTGGACGGGGTGCGGCTCGCCAGACCGGTGCGCTCCACCGACGGTCGCTACGTCGTCGCGGGTTGGCGCGCCGATACCTACGTCGCCGGCACCCCTGAACCTCGCCACGACGAAGTGGTCTCCGCTGCGGTGCGACTGCACGAAGCCACCTCCAAACTCGAACGGCCGCGGTTTTTGACCCAGCCTCCGGTGGCGCCGTGGGCGGACGTCGATGTGTTCATCGCAGCCGACCGGTCGGCATGGGAGGAGCGGCCCCTGCATTCGCTGCCGCCGGGTGCGCGGGTGGCCCCTGGAACTCCGGACGGCCAGAAGTCCGTCGACTTGATCAATCAGCTTGCTTCGCTGCGGCGGCCCACCAAGAGCCCGAGTCAGCTGGTGCACGGAGATCTTTACGGCACAGTGCTATTCGCCGGCACCGCGGCACCGGGGATCACCGACATCACGCCGTACTGGCGACCACCGGCGTGGGCCGCGGGCGTGGTGGTGGTCGACGCGCTGTCCTGGGGTGACGCTGATGACGGTCTCATCGAGCGGTGGATGCCACTGCCGGAGTGGTCGCAGATGCTACTGCGCGCCTTGATGTTCCGGCTGGGTGTGCATGCGCTGCATCCACGCTCGACGGCCTCGGCGTTCCCGGGTCTGGCCCGCACGGCAGCGTTGGTTCGGCTCATCCTCTAGGATTCGCCCGCGAAATATCACCTCGGGTCGTGATTCATCGAAAATCACAGCCCTGGCTGCACACTGGTCGTCAGGCAGGTCAGAACCCGAAGCGGTACTCGCTCACCGGCACCCGGCCATCGGTCGCGAGGACACCCTCGGCCCGCAGGAGGTCCAGCTGCCGCGTGGCCAGGTGTGGCGGGGGTTTCCCGGACGCGGTGATCACCCGGTGCCACGGTAGGTCGGAGGAGTCGGTACGCATGATCCACCCGACGACACGGGCACTGGAAAGCCCCGCCGCAGCGGCGATGTCGCCGTAGGTGGTGACCATGCCCGGTGGTACCGAGGCCACCAGTGCACGCACCGCCTCGACCTGTTCATCGCCGATCGCTGCCACCGGTCACACCAGCTGGTCACGGATCACTGCTGCGGTCTCGGCGGGCTTGGCCAGCGGAACCATGTGGTCGCAATCCCATTCCCGCATATCCAGACTCGGCCCCAGTGCGGCATCCAGGGCGGTGATCAGTGCGTCGGTGGCGTACGGCGGGCTGGTGCGCGTCGCGCGCACCAGCGTGGTCGGTGTCCCACCGCGGGGTAGCGCAACGGGCCGGGTGAGCTCACTCCAATAGGACAGCATCGCCGGGATGCTGATTCGCCACCCGACACGGCCAGTGGGCAGGTCTATGAGGTGCTCGTCGAGTTCGCGGTCCAGTTCGTCGGCGGCCACATCGCCCCACGATCCGTTGGCCTTTTCGGCTCGCGCCTCCGCGCGGTCGGTGTAGTCGGGCGACGCAAACATGCTGTCGGCGATTTCGCGCATCCGCGCACCGTTCAGGCCCACCGCCGGATCCAGCAGCACCAGGCCCGCGATCAGATCCGGCCGGGTCGCTGCCAGGTTCAGGGCGACCGCGCAGCCAAACGAGTGACCGACAACGACCACCGGACCGCTGGCGTGGCCGGCGACCAACCCCGCCAACGCCGCCACATTGGCATCGATCGTCCACGGCGCGTCCCACGACGACCGGCCGTGGCCCAGCAGATCGGGCGCGATGACCGAGGTGTCGGGCAGGTGCTGGCTGAACATCGATTCCCAGCGCCTGCCGTGACCGGTCAGCCCATGGATAGCCAGGACCCGGGCCGGCCCGGATGGACCGAAACGGTAGGTGTGCAACACGTCTGCGATGCTGCCAGCAGTCTGGCTGCGACGGCCATCCCGGGGTCGATGTCAGACCCCCGTGATGTCATGCCCACATGTCTGCGCCACACATCGAATTGACACCCGCCGCGCTGGGCCGGGGCGAGATGCGCGGCAGGGTTCGGGTGCTGGGTGGCGCCGGCACCGGCAAGAGCACGCTGCTGGTCGACACCGCCGTCGCGCGGATCTCGGCAGGATGTGATCCGGAATCTGTGCTATTGCTGACCGGTTCGGCCCACCTGGGTGGGCAGGCCAAGGCCGCGATCACGGCCAGGCTGCTGAGTTGCGGTAACCACACCGTGGTGCGGGAACCGCTGGTGCGTACCGTGCACTCCTACGCGTTTGCGGTGCTGCGACTGGCCGCACAGCGCAACGGGAGCCCGCCGCCGCGGTTGATCACCAGCGCCGAACAGGACGGCATCATCGCAGAGTTGCTGGCCGGCGATGTCGAGGACGGTGATACCGGCCCGGTGCGTTGGCCGGTAAGCCTGCGGCCCGCGCTGCGCACCATCGGCTTCGCGACCGAGCTGCGCGATCTGCTGGCGCGCTGCAGCGAACGCGGGGTTGATCCGGCTGCGCTGCAACGCATCGGCCGAGTGTCCGGCAGGGCCGAGTGGCAGGCGGCGGGGCGATTCGCCCAGGCTTACGAACAGGTCATGCTGCTGCGTTCAGCGGTGGGGATGGCCGCCCCCCAGGCCACGATCCCGGCGCTCGGGGCCGCCGAACTCGTCGGTGCCGCCCTGGAGTCTTTCTCGATGGACACCGAGCTGCTGGCCGCCGAGCGTGCGCGTGTCAGGCTGCTCCTGGTCGACGATGCCCAACACCTCGACCCGCAGGCTGCCCGACTGGTTGAGGTGCTGGCGGACGGGGCGGAGCTGACCGTGATTGCCGGAGATCCGCGCCAGACGGTGTTCGGCTACCGGGGCGCCGACCCGGGGCTGCTGCGCGACCACGGTCGGGTTCTGGCGCTCACCGAATCGCACCGTTGCGCAGCCCCGTTGGCAAATGCCATCGACGTCATCGGGCGGCGGCTTCCCGGTCGAGACGCGGCACCGGCGTTCACGGGCACCGATTCGCCGGGCTCGCTGGACCTGCGGATCGCGGCGTCGCCGAACGCCGAAGCTGCCGTGATCGCCGATGGGTTACGACGGGCGCATCTCATCGACGGAGTGCCCTGGACGCAGATGGCGGTGATCGTCCGTTCGGTACCGCGGACGGGCGCGGCGCTCGGCCGCGCGCTGACGGCCGCCGGCGTGCCCGTGGACGTGGGGCACAGCGACGCAGCATTGGCGGACAGGCCCGCGGTGCGGGCGTTGCTGACCGTGCTCGAGGCTGCGGCCCAGGGTCTGGACGGGGAGCCGGCGCTGGCCCTGTTGACGGGTCCGATCGGCCGCGTCGACCCGGTGTCGCTGCGCCAGCTGCGACGCACATTGCGCCGAAACGCGCAGGGGTCGGCTACTCGGTTCGAGGACCTGCTCGTCGATGCCATCCAGCGCGGATCCGGTCCACTCGCCGACGAGCAGGCACGTGCACTGCGGCGGGTACGGGCAGTGCTGACGGCGGCTCAGCGCAGCGCCGAGGGCGGTGCCGACCCGCGGCACACCCTGTGGCAGGCCTGGCACCGCTCGGGCCTGCAGCGACGGTGGCTGACCGCCAGTGAACGCGGGGGGCCGGCGGGCGCGCAGGCCGACAGTGATCTCGACGCCGTCACCGCGTTGTTCGACATCGCCGAGCAGTACGTACAGCGTACGGCGGGGGCATCTCTGTGCGGGCTGATCGACCACGTCGCAGCCCTGGTGTCGCCGCCGGCCCGCCGCGATGATCGACCGCAGTCCGACGCGGTCGCGGTGCTCAGCGCGCACTCGGCGTTGGGACGGGAGTGGGACTTTGTGGTGATCGCCGGGGTGCAGGAAGGGCTGTGGCCCAACGTGTCCCCCCGGGGCGGTGTGCTGGGCACTCAGGATCTGGTCGATGTGATCGACGGTGTCGCCGAGGCGGGGCAACGCGGACTGTCAAGCCGGGCGCCCCTGCTCGCCGAGGAACGTCGCCTGCTTATCGCAGCTATGGGCCGGGCCCGCAGTCGACTCTTGGTGACAGCCGTGGACAGCGACGGCGACGACGCGATGTTGCCGTCGTCTTTCTGCCGCGAACTCGGTGAGCTGGCAACAGGGCCTGTCGCTGAGGAACCCGCTCCGGTCCGGGCTCCGCGGGTGTTGGCCCAGGCGGCACTGGTCGGACGTTTGAGGTCGGTGGTGTGCTCGCCGCCGGGGGTGGTCAGTGACGCGGAAAGAGACTGTGCGGCAGTACAGTTAGCGCGCCTTGCCCGCGCCGGGGTACCCGGTGCGGACCCGGCATCCTGGTACGGCATGCGGCAGCTCTCCAGTGAAGACCCGATGTGGGTCGCCGGTGACGGCCAGGTGGTGACACTCTCCCCGTCGACGCTGCAGACGCTCTCGGACTGCCCGCTGCGCTGGTTGCTCGAACGCCATGGCGGGTCCACGGCGCGCGACGTGCGCTCCGCGCTCGGATCGTTGGTGCACGCGCTCATTTCCGAGCCGGGAACGACCGAGCGTCACATGGTCAGTGAGCTGGAAAGGGTGTGGAACCAGCTCCCTTTCGACGCACAATGGCACGCAGACAACGAGTTGGCGCGGCATCTGGAGATGCTGTCGACGTTTCTGGCCTGGCGTGCCAACACGCGCCATGAACTCACCGAGATCGACACCGAGGTTGGCGTCGAGGGGGAGGTGATCGGGGCCGACGGCACGCACCCCGCGGTGCGGGTGCGCGGCCGCATCGACCGTCTCGAACGCGACAGCGAGGGACGGCTCGTCATCGTCGACGTCAAGACGGGAAAGAGTCCAGTCAGCAAGGACGATGCTCAGAGCCACGCGCAATTGGCGATGTATCAGCTCGCCGTGGCCGAGGGCCTGCTCGCCGACGGCGATGAGCCCGGCGGCGGCCGCCTGGTCTACCTCGGAAAGACCAGCGGCGGCAGCGCGGTCGAGCGTGACCAGGCCGCGTTGACCGCAGAAGGTCGTGCCGAGTGGAGCGCGGCGGTGAACCAGGCCGCCGTGGCGACCCAGGGTCCGCAGTTCCTCGCTCGGATCAATGACGGCTGCGCGCACTGCCCGGTCCGAGCCATGTGCCCCGCCCAGGGTGCCGGGAAGGATCGGCGATGACGCCTCGCTACAGTCCTGCCGAACTCGCCAGTGCGTTGGGGCTTTTCACGCCCACCGATGAGCAGGCGGCTGTCATCGCCGCGCCACCGGGTCCGCTGGTGGTGATCGCCGGTGCCGGTGCCGGTAAGACCGAGACAATGGCTGCCAGGGTGGTGTGGCTGGTCGCCAACGGCT
>JAGQTR010000114.1 GCA_020438915.1 Mycobacterium sp. | reverse complement strand
GCGCCTTCCTGGGCCAGCGTGTTGATCAGGCCGACCAGCCCCAGCTTGGCAGCGCTGTAGTTGGCCTGGCCGAAGTTGCCGAAGAGCCCGCTGGTGGAGGTCGCGACCACGATGCGGCCGTAGCTCTGCTCCCGGAAATGCGGCCAGGCAGCGCGGATGACGTTGTACCCACCGTAGAGGTGTACCTGAATGACCGAATCGAAGTTGTCGAAGGTCATCTTGTGGAACGTGCCGTCGCGCAGGATGCCCGCGTTGGAAACCACACCGTCGACCTTGCCGAACTCGTCGAGGGCGGTCTTGACGATGTTCTCCGCACCCGCGGTCTCGGCCACCGAGTCGTAGTTGGCCACGGCCCGACCGCCGGCTTCCTTGATCTCGGCGACCACATGATCGGCCATGTTGTGTCCGGCGCCGGTGCCGTCGCGCGCGCCGCCGAGGTCGTTGACCACGACGCAGGCGCCCTCCTTGGCCAGGGTCAGGGCGTACTCACGCCCCAGACCGCCACCCGCACCGGTGACGATGACGACACGATCCTGCACTCCGGGCATCTAGCTGGTTCCTTTCAACGATGTGCGACTCAGAAGATCTTGCGCGCCAGTTTCCACGCCTTCTCTGTATACGGGGGGTAGATCATGGCACCGAGGTCGGGTCGGGTCGGCTTGGTCAGCACCGACTTGCGGTGGCTGAACTCCTCGAAGCCGAACCGGCCGTGATAGGCGCCGATACCCGACGGGCCAACCCCGCCGAATGGCAGCTTGGCCGTGGCGAACTGGAAGAGCAGCTGGTTGACCATCATTCCGCCGGCCGGCACTCCGGTGATGACGCGTTCCCGGGTGGCCTTGGCCTTGGTGAACAGGTAGGCCGCCAGCGGCTTGGGCCGGGAGTTGACGTAGTCGACGGCTTCCTCGAGGTTGGCCACCGTCAGGATCGGCAGGATCGGCCCGAAGATCTCGTCGGTCATCAGCGGCTCGGCCGGGTCGGGGTCCACCACGACGGTCGGCTCGATGGTCAGGGTGGCCGCGTCCGATCCGCCGCCGAGCGCCACGGTGCCCTTGGTGGCGGCGATGGCCGCGGTCAGCCGGTTGAAGTGCCGTTCGTTGACGATTCGCATGCCGCCGGTGTCCTGCGAGCGGAAGTGCTCGATGGACTTCCGGATCTCGGCCACCAGCTTGTCGCTCACCGACTTGTCGGCCAGCACGTAGTCCGGGGCGATGCAGATCTGGCCGGAGTTGATCAGCTTGGTCCACGCGATGCGCTTGGCCGCGACCTCGATATCGGCGTCGGAGGCCACGATCACTGGGCTCTTGCCGCCCAACTCCAGGGTGACCGGGGTCAGGTGCGGCGCGGCGGCCTCGTAAACCCGCCGGCCGATCTCGGTGCCGCCGGTGAAGCACAGCTTGTCGAAGCCCTGGGCGATCAGCTCCTGGCTGACCGCGCCGTCGCCCTCGACCACGGCGATCGCGTCCCGGTCCAGGTAGCGCGCAACGAGTTCGGCCATCATCGCGGAGCTCGCGGGCGCCAGTTCCGACGGCTTGAGCACCACGGCGTTGCCGGCGGCGAGGGCGCCGACGAGCGGGCCCAGCGTCAGCGCGAAGGGAAAGTTCCAGGCGCCGATGATCAGGACCGTGCCGTACGGCTCGTATTCGATCCACGCGCGGCCGGGCAGCTGCGAGCGTTCGAGCAGTCGGTGCTTGCGCTTGGTCCACTTGCCGACGTTCTTGGCGGCGTCGTCGGCCTCGGCGACGACGCTGGCGACGTCGGCCAGCCACGCCTCGAACGGCTTGCGCCCCAGATCGGTGGCCAGCGCCTCGGCGATGCGGGTTTCGTTCTCGCTCATCATCTTCGAGAGCGCCGTCAACTGCGCACGCCGCCATTCCACGGGCCGGGTACGTCCGGCGGCGAAGGTCCGGCGGACGCCGGCCACCACGTCCGGAATGCTCCGCGGCTGCGACGGTGCGGCAGTGTCGATCGAATCGGTGGTCATCGTGCGTCCTTCCAGCGGCAGCCAAGTCCCCCGCATAGTAACCAACCGTCCGGTTGGCCCGATAGGTTCGCAGGTAGCGGGTCCGTCAGTAGCGTTCGGCGGGCCTCGTGCTCGCGGAACCACGCCGCTCGCCGAACCCGCCGGTAGCGTTCGGCGGGCCTCGTGCTCGCGGAACCACGCCGCTCGCCGAACCCGCCGGTCAGCGTTCGGCGACGACGAACGAGGACCACGCGTCGGGGTCGTCCGCGCCGGGCATGTCCAGCCATCGGTCCAGACGCCGCATCTCGTCGGCGGCGGGAAGTGCGTCGACCGTCCATCCGGCCTGTTCCAACCAGACCGCCGGATCGGCCCGGGCCGGATCGTTGTAGAACAGATCGCCGAACTGGAGGGGCTGCTCGTGCTCGAAGTGCTCGGCCACCCGGATGAACCGTTGGCGCATCGCCTCACGACGGTCCTCGGCCCGCGTCGGCGCCGTCTCCACCGCGATGCGGCTGCCGGGAGCACTGAGGTCGGTGACGTTCTCGAAGAGCCGATCCTGGGCGTCGGCGGGCAGATACATCAGCAAGCCCTCGGCCAGCCAGGCCGTCGGCTGGTCGCGATCGAATCCGGCCTTCACCAGGGCAGCCGGCCAATCCTGGCGGAGATCCACGGCAACCTCATGTCGATCCGCGGCGGGGCTGACACCGTGCAGCGCCAGCGTCGCGGCCTTGTATTCGAGCACTTTCGGCTGGTCGATCTCGAACACCGTGGTGCCGGCGGGCCAAGACAACCGGAAAGCCCGCGAATCGAGACCCGCGGCCAGGATGACGACCTGCCGGATGCCCACACCGAGCGCCCTGGCGAAAAAATCGTCGAAGAAATGGGTGCGCACGGCTTGATAGCTGCTCATGTGCTCCAACACGGCGGCGACCTCGGGGTCGGCGTCGGCGATCGTGGACATCACGTCCTCGTCGAGCATGGAGACCCAGGCTCCGGCGCCCGCGTCGGCCACCAGGATCTTGGCGTAGGGATCGCAGATCAGCGGATCGGGCCGGACGGTCTCGGCAGCACGCGCGGCGGCGACCATGACGGCGGTGGCCCCGACGCTGGAGGCGATGTCCCAGGTGTCGGTGTCGGTGCGCAGTGAACTCATGGCGGGCTCAGTCTCCTCGGCGGTCACGGTAGATACTTCGCAAGCCTATCTAATAACTCGGGGTTCTGAGTCATCTGTGAAGCACGCCACATCCTCGTTGCCGCTGGTGCGTGCCGGACGATCAGCTAGGTTGGTTATCCGCGAGGTTCCAGAGCTTGTTGGCCAGCAGCAGCTTGAGCTTGTCCACCACGGCTTCGAGCTGGTTCCGGTCGCCGACGAACGCGGCGTAGAAACCCATACCCCACACCACTGCGACCAACATCTCCACGAGAGGGTCGACGTTGGTCTCGATACTCAACTCGCCTCGGGTGATGGCGTCGCCGACCGCCCAGGTTATGAATTCCCGGGTGGTCTTCAGCACGTCGTTTTCGTCGCTGTTGAGCTCGGGATGGCGCTGGGACTCCAGCACCGATGTCACCAGGAACGCCGCCGCCGAGCGATCTTCGGCATCCGCCTGCGTCACCGCAGACAGGAATGCCGACAGCCTATTGATCAGTGTGGTCTGTTGGTGCGCCCTGGCGATGCCCGCGCTAACAATGGATGCGTTGGCCTGCTCGATGACCTCTCGCCACAGCACACGCTTGTTCGCAAAGTAGTGATTGATCGCCGGGCGGGTGAGATCGGCGCGCACGGCGATCGCCTGAAAGGTCGCTGCGTCGTAGCCAAGTTCGCTGAAAACCCTGCGAGCAGCGCGCACAATGCGGTCCCGCGTTTCAGCGGACTTAGCTGCGGGCGGGCGGCCCGGCCCTCTACTCGCCGTGTACTGCACCGCCAAATTGTGCCACACGTCACCTGGCAGCCGCCCGCCGGTTTGCTGACCATCACCGGAAGGTGCTGATTCAGCAAACTTTTTCAGCCCGCGTGGCGGGGCGGGCTCAGCTTGCCGCATCGGGGCTTCGCGAAACCGGGGGTTCAGACGCGAACGCCGGGGGCAGAGTCGAACTAGGGTTTGCAAGCATGGGAGGTGCCGGTTCGCGGGAGTCGTTTTTCGACGTCGGCCTGGAAGTTCTTTCCGACTGCGGGTACGGGGGTCTCAAGCTCGCCGAGGTCTGTCAGCGCCTCGGTGTCACGACCGGATCGTTCTATCATCACTTCGCGAACTGGGCGGCCTACACCGGGCAACTGGTCGCGCACTGGCACGAGGGCATGACAACGCAAGTTGTGGAGGTGGCCCGAGCCGAATCTGACCCGCGCAAACGCCTCGACAGGCTCATCGAGGTCGGACTCACCCTGCCCCACGGTGCCGAAGCCGCGATCCGAGTGTGGAGTTCCATCGATCCCCAGGTGCAAACGGTGCAGGCCGCGGTGGACCGGCAACGGTTCGCAGCGATGCACGAGTGTGCGTTGGAGATCGTGGGAAACGAACGCCAGGCGGAACTTTTCGCATCGTGGGCGATATATCTGCTCGTCGGCTACGAGCAGGTCACACTGCCTCCCGACCCCATCGGAGTGGCGTGGATCGCGGCCCAACTACTCGACGCCCTCGACGCCGGCCGGTTCTCTTCGGTGCCTGAGGATGAGTGAGCCCACCGGGGACGGCAAGCGGGCCTCCGCTGCCGCTGACGACCCACCCGAGGCGCCGGTCGAGCACGTCGTCGCCATGCTGCGTGAACGGTTGTACGGCGCGATCTCGTGCCTGGCGACTCTTACGGTGCTGACCCACTACACCGGCGACCACACCAGCGCCTGGGCGCGCATGCTCGACGTCGCGGTGGCGATGGGCGGTCTGTGGGCGGCCAGCCTGCTCGCCGACTGGGTCGCGCACCTGAGCGTGCACGAGCGGGCACCCCGAGGGGTGGAAACCTGGCGAATGTTGCAGGCGTCCGGCCAGATCCTGCAGGCCAGCGTGCTGCCCCTGCTGGCGCTGGCCATCGCTGGCATCGGCCTTCTCGAGACCGACCAGGCCATGTGGATAGCGAAGTGGGTCCTGGTTGCCGAACTCGGCCTGATCGCGCTCGCGGCGGTCCGCAGGACGCGCCTGCCCCTGTGGCAGCAAACTGTGACGGTTGTCTTACTCACCGGCGTCGGCCTCTTGGTCATCGGCATCAAGGTGCTCGCCCACTGATGACCGTCGGCGCGCAGGGTCTTCGATACCGCATCCATCGGCGCGTCCACCAACGCGATCCCGAGAACGACGGGTTACGCCGTGCGCTGCGGGCCGCGCTGGTGGTGCCGTTGGCGGGGGCGCTGGGCTTCGCGCTCGCCGGCAGCAGCCCGCAGACGCCGCTGTACACCATCTTCGGGTCGGTTGCGCTGCTGGTGTTCTCCGATTTCCCGGGGAATCCCCAGAATCGCGCCGTCGCATACGCCGGGCTGGCGCTCAGCGGCTCGACCATGATCATCCTCGGCACGCTCGTGGCTCCGCATCTGTGGCTGGCGGTCGCGGTGATGTTCATCCTCGGGGTGGTGGTGACCTTCTCGGGTGTGTTCAGTGAGACGATCGCCGCCGGCCAGCGTGCCACGCTGGTGACATTCGTGCTCCCGGCGTGCACGCCACCGGGGCCGATCGCAGACCGGCTACTGGGCTGGGCCATCGCGCTGGCGGTCTGTGTACCCGCGGCGCTGTTCCTGCTCCCGCCGCGCCACCATGGAGAACTTCGGCGCCACGCGGCACGCGTCTGTCGCACCCTGGCCGACCGGTTGGATGGACGCGCCTCCGCTGCCGATGCCACCGCGGCGATGGACGCGCTGCGGGCCAACTTCTTGGGTGCCGACTTCCGGCCGGTCGGACTGACCGCGGGTAGCCGGGCGTTGGTGCGGGTCGTCGACGATCTGGAATGGGTCACCGCCGGCACCGGAGAGCAGGCGGGTGCGGCGCTGGCCGACATGAAGGATCCCGCGGTGCGGGTGCTGCGCGACGCGGCCTCGGTGCTGCGCATCACCCGGGTGGCCAGGCGGGACGCGGCGCGCGCAGACCTGGATGCGGCGCTCACCGAGCTGCGGAACGTCTCACGCGGTAGGTACCGCGAGGACCTCGCGGCGATCTTGGACGCCGCCGACGACGAGCACGCCGTCGCGCTGGGTCGAGAGCTGCTGCGCAGGCGCACCATCGCGGCCACCATCGGCGCGACGGGTCGCATCATCGCGGCCGCTGCGACCGCCGATGCCCGTCCAGTCTGGGCCCGCGCGCTGGACCTTGGCCTTCCCGAAACCGGCGCCTCGGATCGATTGTTACCGTCAACCGTGGTGGCCGCCCAGATCACATCGGGCTTTCTGGCCAACCGGGCGGTGGCGCTCCTCAACAGCCTGCGCACCGGCGCCGGCCTAGCGCTGGCGGTCGCGGTGACGCACGTGTTCTCGGTGGAGAACGGATTCTGGGTTGTTCTGGGCGCTCTGTCGGTGCTGCGCAGCAGCGCGCTGACGACCGGGACCCGGGTCTGGCGCGCGGTGGTCGGTACCGGTATCGGCTTCCTCTTCGGCGTAGCGATCATCTCACTGCTCGGGGTCGATCCGGTGGTGCTGTGGATTCTGATGCCGGTGGTGGTGTTCGGTTCGGCCTACGTACCCGAGATCGCGTCGTTCACCGCAGCTCAGGCCGCGTTCACGATGATGGTGCTGATCTTCTTCAACCTCGTGGTCCCCACCGGCTGGCAGGTGGGTTTGATCCGCGTGCAGGACGTCGTCGTCGGCGCACTGGTGGGTGTCGCGGTGTCGCTGCTGCTGTGGCCGCGCGGTGCCACCGCCTCGGTGACCCGGGCGATCGGCTCGGCCCGCTCGATCTTCGCCCGGTACCTGCGGGTGGCGGTGCTGCGCATCACCCGCGGGGAGTTCGAGGAGCGCGCCGACGAACTGGTCACCCTGAGCCACGACGCGCTGGCGGCCTCCCGGGTGATCGACGACGCGGTACGCCAATACCTTTCAGAGAGCAGCGGTGAGACGGACTTCCGCGCCCCGACGGTGAGTTCGTTCAACCGGGCCATCCGGCTGCGCACGGCCGCGGATCTGATCGCCGACATCCCGACCCCGCCACCGCTGTCGACCTACCCGAAAGTGCGCGCGGTGGTGGAGGCCCACATGGAAGCGATCTGCGAACGCTTGGCCGGCCGGTCCACTCCCGATCGGTCGTGGACCCTGATCGCCGACGACTTCGTCCTCGCGCTGCGGTCCGAACCGCCCGACGACGACCTCGGAGTGTCGGCCGCGTTGCCGTTGCTGACCGCCGCCGCGCTGCTCGGCGAGCTGGAATCGATATTCCCGCTGAAGGAAGCTCACTAACTCCTCGCGAGCAGACGCAAAGTACCCACAAAACAGGCCATTTCGAGGGTTTTTATGTCTGCTCGCCGCAGCGTCAGCCCAGTACCGCCCGAGCGGCTGCGCGGGCGTCGGCAGTGCTGGCGGTGGCCAGAACCGCGTCGGCCGCCGCACGGCACTGCTGCAGGGTGACCTGCGCGAGTTTGGCACCAACGTTTTGCACGGCAGCAGCGGCCGCCGACAACGATGTCACCCCCAGCCCGGTGAGTACGCAGGCCAGCAGTGGATCCGCGGCTGCTTCACCGCAGACGCCGACCGGCTTGCCCGCCTCCGCACCGGCGCGGGCGGTCATCGCTACCAACGCCAACACCGCAGGCTGCCACGGGTCGGTGAGGGTCGCCAGATCGGCCGACATCCGGTCGGCGGCCATCGTGTATTGCGCCAAGTCATTGGTCCCGATCGACAGGAAGTCGACATATTCGAGGATCTGCGCTGCCAGCAGTGCCGCCGCGGGAACCTCGATCATCACCCCGGGTGTGAGCCCGTGCGCACGCGCCTGGCCCGCGAAACGTTGCGCCTCGTCGGCGGTGGCGATCATCGGAGCCATCACCCACGGCTTTTCTCCGGTTCGCTCCGCGGCAGCTGCGATGGCCTCGAGCTGGTGATCCAACAGACCGGGGTTGCGCTCGGCGATGCGAATGCCGCGGACACCGAGCGCGGGGTTTGCCTCATCGGGATGTCCGGCGAACTTGAGCGGTTTGTCCGACCCGGCATCGAGGGTTCGGATGACCACCTTGTGGCCGGCGAACGCGTCGAGCACCTCGGCATAGATATCGGCCTGCTCGGTGACCGTCGGTTCGGTGTCGGAGTTGAGAAAACACAGTTCGGTGCGGAACAGGCCGATGCCCTCGGCCGCGGTTTTGCGGGCTGAGCGGGCAGCCGCACCATCCTGGACGTTGGCGAGGATCGCGACGGCGTGGCCGTCGGAGGTCGCACCCGGGCCCGACCAGCTCGCGATCTGCGCGGCCGCCCGCTGGGCATCGGCGACGGCTTTCCGGGCGGTCGTCTCGTCCGGGGCGACGGTGACCGTACCGGCGGTGCCGTCGACGAGAACCATCGCTCCGGCCGGAACGTCGTCCAGGCCACCGACGGCGACCACGCACGGGATGC
>JAGQTR010000113.1 GCA_020438915.1 Mycobacterium sp. | reverse complement strand
GCCAGCGCCACCGTCCGCTTCGCGGTTCCCGGCAGCACGTCCATGCTGACGAAGTAGCCGCCCCGCGGATCGGTCCAAGAGGCGATCTTGGCCTCGCTCAGCCGGTCCTCGAGGATCTGCAGCACCAGCGCGAACTTTGGAGCCAACAACTCCTGGTGGCGCCGCATATGCAGGCGTACGCCGTCGGCGTCACCGAAGAACCGCGCGTGACGCAGCTGATTGAGTTTGTCGGGGCCGATGGACTTCCGGACCGCGTGCTGCAGGTACCAGGCGATGGTGCCCAGCGATCCGCCGAGGAAGCCGACGCCCGCCCCGGCGAAGGTCATCTTTGACGTTGAGGCGAACACGATGGGCCGGTTCGGGTGATTGGCCGCGGCGGCCAGGCCCAGAACGTCGACCTGATGGACGAAATCGTGGGTGAGCGTGTGCACGGCATACGCGTTGTCCCACATCAACCGGAAATCGCTTGCCGCCGTTTCCATCTGAACCAGCCGACGGGTCACCTCCCAGGAATAGGTGGTCCCGGTCGGATTCGAATACACCGGCACACACCACATGCCTTTGATCGCCGGATCGGCCAAGACCAGCTCCTCGATCAGATCGACATCGGGGCCGTTCTCACACATCGGCACCGGGATCATCTCGATGCCCAGGCCCTCGCAAATCGTGAAGTGGCGGTCGTACCCGGGCGACGGGCACAGGAACTTGATGCGTCCACCGTCGTGAAAATCCCGGATCCAGGGGCGCGGTGAGTCGACACCGCCGTGCAACAGCGAGTACACGACGACGTCATGCATCATCTCGAGGCTGGCATTGTTTCCGGCGATCAGATTGGGCACCGGAATACCGAGTAGCTCGCCGAAGATCGCCCGCAGTTCGGGGATCCCGTGCAGTCCGCCGTAGTTGCGGGTATCGGTGCCCGCCCCATCTCGGAACGCGGCGGGGCCGGTTCCGGGCAGCTCGAGCAGCCGGTTGGACAGGTCGAGTTGCGCGGCTGAGGGCTTACCCCTAGTCAGGTCCAGATCCAGCGCCTTGCCTTGTAGGTCGGCATAGTTGCGCTGCTGCATTTCGTGCTGGGACAGCAATTCCTCACGGCTCAGCGACTGAAACGACACCGTGCGCCTTTCACCGTCATGCATGAACATCTGTGAACGTCGGGGGACCCCGCGCACCCGCCAGAGCCCATTGACCCTTGCTGCCTTCCGGCCCTGGGGGAGTTCACAGGATAGACGCCGCGCGGGGTCCAGATGAGATTGTAGTACCCGTGCCGCACCGGCCTGTGGTCGCGCGACCACCACGAGGATTTACCGGGCCAGCAGGGGGGTCGGCTACCATGGCCGACGGAGGATTCGCCTAGTGGCCTATGGCGCTCGCCTGGAACGCGGGTTGGGTTAATAGCCCTCAGGGGTTCAAATCCCCTATCCTCCGCACTCAGCCCGGGGTGCGGCTGTCTACCCGACAGCGCGGCCGCACCCCGGGCGACATCTCGAGGAGGGGTATGGGGCGCACCGCTGCGGTGATATGGCACGCGTCGTCATGCATCGCCGCCGGCGTCCTCTATTTCTTCTTCGTGCTGCCTCGGTCGCTTGAGCTGCTGGGACACACCTCACACACCCTTGGCACGTCGCTGCGCATCGTTACCGGCGCACTGATCGGGTTGGCGGCGCTGCCGGTCGTCTTCACGCTGCTTCGCACCCGCCGGCCCGAGTTCGGTACCCCCCAGTTGGCGCTGAGCCTGCGGGTGTCGGCAACCGGGCTCCATGTGCTGGCAGGTGCTCTGATCATCGGCACCGCCGTCAGCGAGATCTGGCTGTCGCTCGGCTCGGCCGGACAGTGGCTGTTCGGAATCTACGGCGGGGCCGCCGCTATCGCCTTGCTCGGCATGCTCGCGTTCTACCTGGCCTTCGTCGCCGAACTACCGCCACCACCGCCGAAACCGCTGAAGGTCAAGAAGCGCAGCTCCGCACAAGTCACCGAATCGTCAGAGGACGACGATGCCAACAAGGGCCCCGCGGGCACCCACGACACCGAGGACCCCCAGGATGAGCCCGTTGCGACCACCGAGAACGACGCTGAACCGGCTCCCGCCGCCGAAACCGGCCCGCAGACCTCGGACAACAGCGACCACGACGGCACTGCTGAAGGGCCCGACGGCGCACTCCGGAATCGGCGACCCACCGGCAAGGCAAAGATGCTGGGTAGGCCCCGGCGGACCCGCGGCGGCGTCGCTGTCCAGGACTGAGTCGGCGGCACGACGTCGACAGCAGCCGTCAGCGCAGACAATATTGGTAACCATGGGCACGTTTCCGTCGCTTCGACGCCTGCCGACCGCGTTCGCCGCGGTCCTCGCTGCGCTGGCGCTGCTGGCCAGCCTGGGCCCGGCTGGCCCCGCGGCCGCCCAACCCGACGATGCGTTGGCAGCAGCAGCGTTGGCGGAGCCGGCGGTGGTGCGCATCGACACCGCGGTCGACTACCAGGGCATCATCGGGCTGGGGACCGGGATCGTGCTTGACCCCGGCGGCCAGGTGCTGACCAACTTCCACGTGGTTCAGGGGGCTGACCGCATCACCGGAACACTCGGAGGCAGGTCCTACCCTGCGACGCTGGTGGGTTACGACCGCGGACGTGACGTCGCGGTCCTGCAGCTTCTGGGCGCCGGCGGCCTGCCGGCGGCCGTTATCGGGGACTCCAATGCCCTGGTCCCGGGTGAGCCCATCGTGGCGCTCGGCAATGCCATGGGCAGCGACGGCCCCCTCACCCGCGAGGTCGGTACGGTGACCGGCTTCGCGCGCACGGTCAATGCCGAGGACGCCCTGACCGGCACCTCCGACGAGTTGACCGGCCTGATCGAGTTCGCCGCGCCGGTGCGCGCCGGCGACTCCGGCGGCCCCGTGGTCAATGGAGGCGGACAGGTCGTCGGCGTCACGACCGCCGCATCGGTGAACTTCCGGATGGGTCCCGGCGGCAAGGGCTTTGCCATCCCGATCAATGAAGCGATGGCGGTGGCCAACCAGATCCGCGCCGGAATCCCTTCCGACACCGTCCACATCGGCCCGCCGGTCCTGCTCGGTGTCGGAGTACGCACCACTCCGCGCGACGAGCCGGGCGTGTTCATCCAGGAGGTTCTGCGCGGCGGGCCCGCCGAGCGGGCGGGGCTGATGGACGGCGACATCCTCATCGTCCTCGACGGCGTCACGCTGGACTCCTCGAACACCCTGACCTCGGTGCTCGACCGGCATTACCCGGGCGATGTGCTCGACCTGACCTGGATCGACCGCAACGGGCAGGCGCGAACCGGGAAGGCGGACCTGACGCCAGGCGTCAGCTGAGACGCCCGTGGGCAGCGCTCCCGGTGTTCACGGCAGCTGCGACCGACGGTCACAACCCTTCGGATGCCCGCAGCCGCCGTGCGATCACCTCGATGACCTCCTGCGACCGCTTCTCCAGATAGAAATGGCCGCCTGAGAAAGTGTGGACGTCACCGCCGCCGCTGGTGTGCTCGTGCCAGGCGCGCGCGTCGTCCACGCTGGTTTTCGGGTCATCGGTGGCAGTCATCACGACGACGGGCGCGCTGATACCGACCCCGGTGTCGCGGTGATAGGCCGCCAGTGCCCGGTAGTCATTGCGGAACGGGGGCAGGAACGTCGCCCGCATCTCGGGGTCGTCGAGCACCCGCGGGTCGGTGCCGCCAAGCTCTTGCATCACGGCGATCAAGTCCTCGTCGCCTTGTGTGCGGTCCCCGGGGTGCTCTTTGACGTAACGGCTCGGAGCTCGCGATCCTGAGGCGAACACCAGGGCCGGCCCGCGTCCCGCCAACCTCTCCAGCCGGCGGGCGACCTCGAATGCCAGCACCGCTCCCATGCTGTGGCCGAAGAGCGCAAGCGGTTTCCCCGCCAGCGGTTCGAGCGCCGCGAACGCTTCGTCGGCCATGTC
>JAGQTR010000112.1:3151-8168 GCA_020438915.1 Mycobacterium sp. | reverse complement strand
TGAACTGCTCGGTCTCGACCTCGGGGCCCTCGGCCAATTCCCAGCCCATCGCGACGAAGGTATCGGCGATGTTCTCCGCGAGGATCGTGATGGGGTGCCGGGCACCGATCGGCTGACGAGTGGAGGGCAGCGTCACGTCGATGCGTTCAGCGACCAGTACCGAGGCGTCCCGCTCGGCGCGCAGGACCGCGAGTCGCTCCTCGTAGCTACTCTGGACCTCGGCCCGCACCCCGTTGACCCGTTTGCCGGCGTCGGCGCGGTCAGCCTTGGGCAACGACCCTAGCGCCTGCCGCACCAATGCGATCGGAGACCGGTCACCGAGGTGTTCGGTCTTTGCGCGGGCGAGGTCGTCGAGGTTGGCGGCCCGGCCGAAGGCATGCCTGGCCGCGCTGACCGCCTCGGCCAGCGCATCGTCTGATAGGTCTACTGGCTGATCAGCCACCCGGCGATCATAGGTGATGCTCTCGGGCGCACTTCGTCTGCATTTGTGGCTTGGCGCGATACCCTCACGCCGTGTTGATCCGGCCCCTGATCGTTGTCGGTGTGTGGTGCCTCGGACTCGGGGCCGCCACGTTGGCGTTGACCCGCACCGATTGGTGGACGGTGCCCGCCGTGCTCCTGCTGGCATCGGCAGCGGTGGGTACGTGGGATCTGGTGCAGCGGCGGCACACGATCCTTCGGCTGTATCCGATCCTCGGGCACATCAGGTTCCTGATGGAGTTGATCCGCCCGGAGATCCGGCAGTATTTCATCGAGTCCAATACCGAGTCCGCACCGTTCGACCGTGAGACCCGGGCAATCGTCTACGAGCGTGCCAAGGGCACCAAGGGCGACGAGCCGTTCGGCACCGAACGCGATGTGAACGCCGTCGGCCATGAATTCCTCTGTCATTCGCTGCGCGCGCGCTTCGCCGACAATCTCGATCCACGCGTCCGGTTGGGTGGCCCCGACTGCAGCCAGCCGTACGACATCGCGTTGCTCAATGTTTCGGCGATGAGCTTCGGGGCGCTGTCGGCCAACGCGATCGAGGCACTCAATGCGGGGGCGGCTCGGGGCGGCTTCGCCCACGACACCGGCGAAGGTGGGATCAGTCCCCATCACCTGCACGGCGGCGACCTGATCTGGGAGATCGGTTCCGGCTATTTCGGGTGTCGGGACGCCGAAGGAAGTTTCGACTCCGCCACCTTCACAGAGAAGGCGGCGATGCCGTCGGTCAAGGCTGTGTCGGTGAAGCTCTCCCAGGGCGCCAAGCCCGGCCTGGGCGGGGTGCTGCCCGGCGCCAAGGTAAGCCAGGAGATCGCCGCCACACGCGGTGTTCCGCAGGGACAGACGGTGGTGTCCCCACCGGCACACAGCGCGTTTGCCACCCCGATCGAGTTCATGGAGTTCATCGCGACACTGCGCAGACTGTCGGGAGGAAAGCCGGTTGGGTTCAAACTCTGCGTCGGCGCGCGCACTGAGTTCCTGTCGATCTGCAAGGGCATTCTGGCCACTGGAATCGCGCCTGACTTCATCATCGTCGACGGCGCCGAAGGTGGAACCGGCGCCGCCCCACAGGAATTCGAGGATAGTGTGGGTATGCCTCTCACCGAGGGATTGATGTTGGTGCACAACAGCCTGGTGGGTACGGGGCTGCGTGACCGGATCAAGATCGGGGCTTCGGGAAAGGTGGCCACCGGCGCCGACATCGTCAGCAGGATATGCCAGGGAGCGGATTTCACGTTGTCCGCACGGGCCATGATGTTTGCCGTCGGTTGCATCCAGGCCCTCAAGTGCCACACCAACCGTTGTCCAACCGGCGTTGCCACCCAGGATCCCGCGCGGACCGCAGCACTCGATGTCGCGGACAAAACCACTCGGGTATCCAACTTTCAGAGCGCCACGGTGGCCAGCGCCGCGCAGATCGTGGCTTCGATGGGCCTCAACGGATTCCACGAGCTGTCCCCCGCCATGCTCAACCGCCGCACCGAGCGCCACGGCACACGGACCTACGCCCAGATCTATGACTGGCTGATGCCCGGCGAGCTGCTCGACGACCCGCCGGAGTCGTGGCTGTCCGACTGGATCGAGGCATCCGCCGACGAGTTCTGCTGATCCAGCTATCCGTCGACTACGTCCTCGTCCTCGTCTTCGTCTTCGACGCCGGGCAGCTGCCGCTGTGCCCGCAACCGATACATCGTGAAGTCGACGGGCACGCCCTCCTGCTTGGCTGCGAAAAGCTGCTTGCGTAGCTTTTTCGCCGTCACGCCGAGCGCATCCAACTCTTCCGGGGGGATTCGCTCCAGGGTCGCCTGTGAGACGACTAGTTCGCCACGCGTCGCACGTTCCATTACCCGGGCTGCCAGGTTCACGTCGATTCCGAGCCAATCCGAACCGATGCGATGGGGTCGTCCGGTATGAATGCCGACGCGCATCCGCGGTGTGTACCCCTGAACATCGATGGATTTGAGGGCTTCCCGGGCCGTGATAGCCGCCCGCACCGCCGTGGTCGGATCGTCGAGCACCGCCATGAGCCCGTCGCCCATCCTCTTCACGATCTGCCCGCCCGATTCCAGAAGCGGCGGCTCGACCACTTGGGATACCCGGCGCAATAGCTTGAGAGTGGCCTCGTCGCCCGCGCTCAGCGACCACGCCGAGAACCCGACGAGGTCGGTGAACACCAACGTCACCTCGGCGTTGGCGGGCCGACCAGAGACGCGTTCGGTCAGCGCCTGCCAGATTTGAAGCGCACCGAGACTGACCTCGCGCGATGCGGCGTCACGTTCCAGGAGGCGGTCGGCGGCCCGGGCCGCCGCTCGCGGCCCACCCACGCCGGCGGCTGACAGCGGATCGCCGAATTCGGGGTCACCGGGCAGCGCACGGCGCGCACGCCTGAGAAACGAAATGACGGGGGGACTGTGGTTGACCCCCTTCAACCAGCCCACCGGCGCCGCAGACCGCCCGCCTTTGCGTTCACCCGGCGGGTCGTCTTCCACGCGAGCTAGCCTAATCCGAGCCCGATCTCAGGGGTAAACCGGCAGGTCACGACCGTGTGGAGCGGCAGCAGCAGCTGCATAACACCAACCCGCCGATACCTCGAATCCATAGACAACGACCGTTGTCAACAATTAGATTGAGTCGGTGCGATCGGTGACGACGGCAACTTCGGCGGCTGACACTCCCCTCGGCCCGGATTCACTGACCTGGAAGTACTTCGGCGACGTGCGAACCGGCATGCTGGGTGTGTGGATCGGCGCGATCCAGAACATGTATCCCGAACTCGGGGCCGGCGTGGAGGATCATTCGATCCTGCTGCGTGAGCCGTTGCAGCGGGTGGCGCGGTCGGTGTACCCGATCATGGGTGTCGTCTACGACGGCGACCGGGCGATGCAGACCGGCGCACAGATCAAGAGCTACCACAAATCGATCAAGGGCGTCGACGCCCACGGACGGCGCTACCACGCACTCAACCCCGAGACCTTCTACTGGGCCCACGCGACCTTCTTCATGTTGATCATCAAGACCGCCGAGTACTTCTGCGGCGGCCTGACCGAAGCGGAGAAGCGTCAACTTTTCGACGAACATGTCCAGTGGTACCGGATGTACGGGATGAGCATGCGTCCCGTCCCGGAGTCTTGGGAAGCCTTCCAGGAGTACTGGGACAGCAAGTGCCGCGACGAACTCGAGATCAACACCGCGACGCAGGACATTTTCTCGATACGCATCCCCAAACCGTGGTTCGTGTTGATGCCTACACCAGTGTGGGACCAGATGTTCAAGCCGATGGTGGGTGCGCAGCGCTGGATTGCCGCCGGACTGTTCGACCCTGCGGTGCGCGAGCGGGCCGGGATGCGCTGGACCGCCGGCGACGAGGTTCTGTTGCGGCTGTTCGGCAAGATCGTCGAGCTTGCGTTCGTTGCCGTGCCCGACGAAGTCCGGCTGCATCCGCGGGCAGTGGCGGCCTATCGCCGGGCCGAAGGCAAGGTCCCGGCCGACGCACCCTTGGTCGAGGCCCCGGCCTTCATGGCTCCCCCGCGTGACCGCAGGAACAAGCCCATGCACTACGTGCCACCGCACCGGTCGCTTCTCGACCGGGTGGGGTCCCTGGTGCACACAACGTTCTCATTGGCGGGGGTGCGTCCGGCACGCGGCCGTGGTAAGGCAGCCTGAGTACATGCTCGAATGGTCTGACGTCGATCTTGCCGTGCGCGATGCGGTCCGCGAGTTCGTCGACAAGGAGATACGTCCGCACGTCGACGCGCTCGAGAGCGGCGAGATGGAGCCCTACGGCATCATCCGCAAACTCTTCGCCACCTTCGGCATCGCCGACATGGCGCGCGACTCCCTCGACAAAAGGCTGGCCAGACTGCGCGACGGCGACGCGTCATCGGAATCCAAGGCATCGTCGGGCGGCATGTTCGGCGGGTCGGGCGGAATGGGTTTCGTGGTGGTCAGCGAGCTGTGTCGGGTATCGATGGGCGTTGTCACCGGGATGGGTGTCAGCCTCGGGCTCACCGTGCCCACCATCATGGGACGCGGAACCCTGGCCCAGCAGCAACGTTGGCTCCCTGACTTGGTGACCTACGACAAGGTGGGTGCGTGGGCGATCACCGAGCCCGATTCGGGATCGGATGCGTTCGGGGGCATGAAGTCCTACGTCGTCCGCGACGGTGAGGACTACGTCCTCAACGGCCAGAAGACCTTCATCACCAATGGTCCCGATGCCGACGTCACCGTCGTCTACGCCAAGCTGGACGAGGGCGACCCCAGCGTCGACAAACGCGACCGAAAAGTCCTGACGTTCGTCCTCGATCGCGGGATGGAGGGTTTCGTTCAATCAAAGCCATTCCGCAAGATGGGTATTCACTCGTCGCGCACCGGAGAGCTGTTCTTCAACGACGTTCGCCTCGGTCGCGATCGCTTGCTGGGCGAGTCGGAGGACAACGCCGCCGGTGACGGGCGGGACAGCGCGCGGTCCAATTTCTCGGCCGAACGAATCGGTGTGGCGGCGATGGCCCTCGGTGTGATCGAGGAATGC
>JAGQTR010000112.1:0-3100 GCA_020438915.1 Mycobacterium sp. | reverse complement strand
TTCCAGCTGATTCAACTGAAGCTTGCCACCATGGAGGTGGCGCGGATGAATGTGCGCAACATGCTGTTTCGGGTGATCGAGGCGGCGCAGACCGGAACCTCGATTTCACTGGCGGAGGCCTCGGCGATCAAATGGTACTGCTCGCAGGCCGCCACCGACGTCGCGATGGAGGCCGTTCAGGTGTTCGGCGGCAACGGGTACATGACCGAGTACCGAGTCGAGCAGCTTGCCCGCGACGCGAAGTCGCTGATGATCTATGCCGGCAGCAACGAGGTGCAGATCACCCACGTAGCCAGGGGTCTGCTCAGCGACTAGCGTGAGGTGGGTGGACTTCAACAACGACACCGCATTGATCACCGGTTCCAGTGGTGGGATCGGCGAGGAATTCGCCGTCCAGCTCGCCCAGCGCGGAGCCAATCTAGTGCTGGTTGCGAGGCGCTCCGACAAGCTCGAAGCACTGCGCGACAGGCTCACCGCGGACCATCCCGGGATCGTCGTCGATGTCATCACCGCCGACCTGGCGGTGCCCGGATCCGGGGCCGAGTTGGCGGCGAAGATCGGTGAGCTCGGCCGGACGATCGACGTCCTGGTCAACAATGCCGGCATCGGTCTGCACTCGAAGTTCGTCGAACAGAGCCCCGAGGCGAATGCCGGTCAAATCCAGTTGAACTGCGGCACGCTGGTGGACCTCACTGCGCGGTTCCTACCGTCGATGACCGAGCGGCGGCACGGCGTGGTGATCAACGTCGCCTCGACCGCGGCCTTCCAGCCGACACCAGGGATGGCCATCTACGGAGCCACCAAGGCATTCGTACTCTCCTACACCGAGGCACTCTGGCAGGAATGCAGGGGAACCGGGGTGACGATCCTCGCTCTCTGCCCCGGCGCGACGGAGACCGAGTTCTTCGCTCGCACCGGCGACGAGTTCCTCACCGATGGACGGCAGACATCCAAGCAGGTCGTCGACACCGCTCTCGCCGCTCTGGACAAATCCAACCCCACCGTCGTGTCGGGCCTGCGCAACAACATCCTGGCAGCCGGGTACCGGGTGACTCCCCGAAAACTGATGCTGGCGGTGTCGGAACGGATCATGAAGTCCGACTAGATCATGCGCTGGCCGGGGTGCGCCTCATGCCAGCCGGCCATCGCGGCATCCCAATCGTCACCGTCGAACGTCGTCAACGAGGCCGGAAACAATCCGTCTTCCTCCTTGGCGATGTGCTCGTAAAGCTCATCGATGGCCTCACGTACCCGCTCTTGATCAGCTGGATCGGATAGGTCGACCACTTCGAGGAAGGCCGCCAGTTCACGGTGCTCCCGCACCAACGGGTCGATGTGTTGGGCATAGAGTTCCTCGCGATGCATGACGGCGAAGAGCCCGTTCTCCTCGCCCCGCCAGTGTGAGCGCAACTCAGAGAACATCCGGTCCAGCCGTTCGCGCGCGTGATCGATGTCGCCCCGATCCAGCGCTCGCACCGCTTCCCTACCGTGATCGACCGCCCGCTCGTGCTCGGCGATGTAGTCACGCAGGAGCGGCATGTCCCGGCATCCGCAGTATTGGCACATGGTTACTCCCCAAGCCTCCGGTTAGCCCGCGCGCTCTGGTACAGGCAGATCGACGCGGCAGAAGCGATGTTGAGGCTTTCGGCGCTGCCACGCATCGGGATGTGAACACGATACGTCGCCGAGTCCACGAGAGCGACTGGCAGTCCGTGGGCTTCGGGTCCGAACAGCCACGCGGTCGGGACTGCCAGCTCGACGTCATCGAGGCTGACGTCGCCGTCGATGGTGGTCGCCAACACTTGCAGGCCAGCATCCCGAATCTGGGCGATGGCACCGATGTCGTCCGGCTCGCTGACCACCGGAACCGAGAAAATACTTCCCGCCGACGCGCGCAGGCACTTGCCGTTATAGGGATCAACGCTGCGCCCGGCGAGCACGACCGCGTCAGCGCCCATGGCGTCGGCGACCCGGATCACAGTGCCCGCATTCCCGGGCTCCGAGACACCGACTCCCACTGCCAATAACCTCGGCCCACCGGCAAGCACCTCACCGAGAGTGGTTTCTGGGACCGAGCAGACTGCGACAAGGCCAACGGGGGTCACCGTGTCCGACAACACCTTTGCAGCACGATCGGTGACCAGGTGCACCGTGGAACCAGCCAGGATGCCAGCGAACCGTTCCGCGGCAGCCTCGGTGGCGAATACCTCCACAACGACTCCGCGGCGCGACGCGGCCTCAACGAGATTCGGCCCCTCGGCGAGGAAGCGCGCAGCGCGGCGGCGTCCGACGTGGCGGTGTAGTTTGACTGCCGCGGCCACCCGGGCGGACCGCTCGGTGAGCAGCGACATTTCCCGGGCCGCTTCGCTCCTGCCCTCCGTCAGGCAGCCTCGCCTGCGCCGGAGGGAGCGTTCACATCGGAGGGCAACGCAGCCTTGGCGGCGTCTACCAGCACGCTGAAGGCGGCTGGGTCGCTGACAGCGAGCTCTGCGAGGTTCTTGCGATCGACCTCGATCCCGGCGGCCTTCAGGCCCTGAATCAACCGGTTGTAGGTGATGCCGTTGGCGCGGGCGGCTGCGTTGATGCGCGAGATCCACAGTTTGCGGAAGTCGCCCTTGCGGGCACGGCGGTCACGGTATGCATAGGTCAACGAATGCAGCTGCTGTTCTTTGGCCTTGCGATATAGCCGGGACCGCTGGCCCCGGTACCCCTTGGAGGCCTTGAGGATCGTGCGGCGCTTCTTCTGCGCGTTGACGGCGCGTTTCACGCGTGCCATGGGTATTCCTATCTGGTTCTGGTCAGGATCGGGTGCCGGTACCGGTTAGGTACCGAGGAGCGCGAGGCTCAGCCGTCGAGCATTTTCGCGACGCGCTTCTTGTCGTTGGCGGCTACCTCGGTGCGGCCGTCGAGCCGTCGGGTGCGCCGGCTCGACTTGTGCTCGAGCAGGTGCCTGCGGCCGGCTTTCTGTCGCACGATCTTGCCGGTTCCGGTGCGGCGGAAACGCTTGGAAGCGCCGCTATGGGTCTTCGCCTTGGGCATGGTTCCTCAGTTCTGCGTGGTGGTATCGGGGGTGGCGCTTGATGCTCTTCGCGCAAGCGGC
>JAGQTR010000111.1 GCA_020438915.1 Mycobacterium sp. | reverse complement strand
AGCGGCGCTGGTGCAGCCGCGCGAGGCGGTGCAGGACGTGCCCCTCCGGCATGGGTCAGCTCAGGCGGGGGCGCCGGGGACCGGCGGTGCGACGTGGTCGACCTCGTAGGCGGCGAGGATGTCGATGCGGCGCTGGTGGCGCGGCGCTTCCGACCACGCGGTCTCCAAGAACGCATCGACGATGGCCAGCGCCTCATCGATGGTGTGCGTCCGGCCGCCGATACCGATCAATTGGGCGTTGTTGTGCTGGCGGGCAAGCGATGCCGTCTCCGGACTCCACGCCAGCGCGCACCGTGCCCCCGGCACCTTGTTGGCCGCGATCTGCTCGCCGTTGCCGGAGCCGCCGAGGACGATACCCAGGCTGCCCGGGTCGGCGACGGTCTTCTCCGCGGCCGCGATGCAGAACGCCGGATAGTCGTCCTCGGCGTCGTAGCTGAATGCGCCGCAGTCGACGGGATCATGGCCAGTCGCCGACAGGTGCTCGGTGATGGCCTTTTTGAGCTCGTATCCGGCGTGGTCGGCACCAAGGTAGACGCGCATGGCGGCAACCCTACCTGCACTCATCTCCGGCGAACGCGCGCGTTTGCTCAGTGACACGCCGCCACAGCTGGCATTTTCGTCACGCTCGCCGAGCATTCGTTGCACCGATGCCAAACCCGATGCGCCCCGGGTGGCCTATGGTTTTTCGTTGAAAGGTTCCGGTGATGGCATATGGCAGATTCGCGCGCATACAACAGTGTCTGGCAACTCAGGGCGGACGCATGGTGCCGTCTCGAGGACGCAGCCGATCAGCTGACCCGCAATACCGCTACCGGCGACGCCACCGACAAGCACCGTGACATCTGCGAAGACCTGCTGGCCAGGCTGACGCCGTTCGAGCCCTACTGGGCATATCCGGGAGCATTGCAGTTTGCGAAGGTCCATCGGCTGTTCGCTGCCGCCAGCTACGACCAGTTCGCCCAGGCGGTCACCCAGATCAATCACGCGCTGACCACCGAGTCGTATCGCTTGGGCAGCGGCGACGTAGCCGGCCTCGACAACCAAGAGGGTCCGTCCCTTGAGCCGCACCAGCCCGACATCCATCTCGCGCGCACCCACGAGCAGCCCTACTTCGAGGTCCTTGCCGTCGAGTCGCTCACCGAGTCCCAGGAGCGTGCGGTGCGAACGGCACTGCAGGGCTGGCGCCGGCCCGACGACGAATTCGTCTACGACGTCGTTCTGGTATCCAGCGTGGCCGAGGCGCTGGTCGCCGCACGGCTCAACGTCAATTTGCAGGCAGTCGTGATCGGACGTCGGTTCGCCGCGCAGTCCACCCGGGATCTGTCCGCGCTCGCCGACTTCGTCGATACCGGCCTATCCGACGAACTCGACGACAGCGAGACACCCGGCGAGCGCGCCGAGCTACTCGCCGCCGCGCTGACCGAGCTGCGGCCCGAGCTGGACCTCTACCTGATGACCGAGATGGAAGTCGAGAAAATCGCCGGCCGGACCGGCACGAACTTCCGACGTGTTTTCCACGCCCGAGAAGGCTTCCTCGAACTTCACCTCAGCATCCTGCAGGGAGTCGCCGCCCGATATCAGTCCCCGTTTTTCAGCGCGCTCAAGCAATACAGTCACCGCCCGACCGGGGTATTTCACGCGCTGCCGATCTCGCAGGGCAAGTCGATTGTGAACTCGCACTGGATCAAAGACATGGTCGGTTTCTATGGCCTTGACGTGTTCATGGCAGAAACCTCGGCCACCTGCGGCGGACTGGATTCTCTGCTGGAGCCGACAGGACCGCTGCGGGAAGCCCAGAAGCTGGCGGCTAAGACATTCGGGGCCAGGCAGACTTTCTTCGTCACCAACGGGACATCGACGGCAAACAAGATCGTCACGCAGTCGCTGGTGGCACCTGGCGAGATCGTGCTGCTGGACCGCAACTGTCACCAGTCGCATCACTACGGAATGATGCTGGCCGGCGCGAACGTGATCTACCTGGAGGCCTATCCGCTCACCGAATACACCATGTACGGGGCAGTTCCGCTGCGGGAGATCAAGTCGAAACTGTTGGCGCTCAAACGTGCTGGAAAGCTCGACCGCGTCAAGATGATCTCGCTGACCAATTGCACGTTCGACGGAATCGTCTACGACGTCGAGCGGGTCATGCAGGAGTGTCTGGCGATCAAGCCCAATCTGGTATTCCTCTGGGACGAGGCCTGGTTTGCGTTCGCGCGGTTCCACCCGGTGTTCCGCACCCGCACCGCGATGGCCGCCGCCCGTGCGCTACGGGAACGGTTGGCCGACAAGGACTATGCCACGGCTTACGAAGAGCAGTTGGCAATCGATACCGAGCATCCGCCGAGCGACGAAGACCTGCTGAACCGGCGGCTGCTGCCTGACCCGGCCAAGGCGCGTGTCCGGGTTTACGCTTCCCAGTCGACCCACAAGACGCTGACCTCGCTGCGGCAGGGTTCCATGATCCACGTCTTCGACCAGGATTTCGACCAGAAAGTCGCCGAGCCGTTCCACGAGGCGTATATGGCGCACACGTCAACCTCACCGAACTACCAGATCCTGGCGTCGATGGACCTGGGGCGGCGCCAAGCGGCTCTGGAAGGCTACGAACTCGTCGCCCGCCAGGTCGAGAACGCCATGCAGCTTCGCGACGCCATCGACAACCATCCATTGCTGAGCAAGTACATGGCGTGCCTTCGCACCTTCGATCTGATTCCCGAGGAGTACCGAGACTCGCATCTGGGGCAGCCGTTACGGTCCGGCCTGCGCAACATGATCAGGGCCTGGGATACCGACGAGTTCGTGCTCGACCCGTCGCGAATCACCTTGTCCATCGGCAGAACCGGCTACGACGCAGACAAGTTCAAGCGCGAAGAACTGATGGACCGTTACGGCGTCCAGATCAACAAGACCTCCCGCAACACCGTGCTTTTCATGACCAACATCGGCACCACGCGCAGCTCCGTGGCATTTCTGGTGGAAGTGCTGGTCAAGATCGCCAGTGAACTCGATGAACGCATCTCAGAGATGGGTCTGGGTGAGCGCGGGCGGTTCGAGAAGAAGGTTCACAAACTCACCGGCAGCTCAGCGCCGCTACCCAACTTCAGTGGCTTTCACCCGGCGTTTCGCGATCACACCGCGCCGGAGGCCACACCCGAGGGTGACGTCCGTCGCGCCTTCTACCTGTCCTACGACGAGACCAACTGCGAATATCTCACCGGCGAGCAAATCGACGAGAAACTTGATGCGGGCAACGACGTCGTGTCAGCGACCTTCGTCACGCCCTACCCGCCGGGCTTCCCCGTGCTGGTACCCGGGCAGCTGTTCAGCCGCGAGATCCTGACATTCCTTCGCGATCTCGATACCCCCGAGATTCACGGCTACCAACCCGACTGGGGCTATCGGGTCTACACCGACAAGGCGATCGAGATGTGCACCTAGTCGGCAACCTCATTCACCGATGTCCTCTGCCCACAGTTGGGGGTTGGCCACGATGAACTCACCCATCATCGACACACACCGCTGGTCGTCGAGCACGGTGATCGACACCCCGTGTTCGGCCAGCCAGTCTTGTCCGCCGTGGAAGGTGCTGTCTTCCCCGATTACCACGGCGCCGATGTTGAACTGCCGCACCAGCCCGCTGCAATACCAGCACGGAGACAGTGTGGTCACCATGATTGTCGAGCCGTAGTCCCGCTGCCGTCCGGCATTGCGGAACGCGTCGGTCTCGGCGTGAATGGAAGGGTCACCGAGTTGCACCCGCCGGTTGCGCCCACTGCCCAGCAGCGCACCGTCCGCCGAGAACAACGCGGCTCCGATCGGGATTCCGCCCTCTGACAACCCTTTTCGAGCTTCCCGCACGGCGACGTCGAGCATCTCGCGCGGCGATTTCATAGCGCCCCGCTTGCCGGGACGCGGCCGAATCCCGGCATCAGTCGTAGCTGGGGGCTTCGGTGCGGGTGCGCTTCAGCTCCCAGAAATGTGGATAGGAGGCAAAGATCACCGACGCGTCCCACAGCTGGCCGGCCTCCTCGCCGCGTGGGATCCGCGACAGCACCGGACCGAAGAATGCCACACCGTTGACGTGGATCGTCGGGGTTCCCACGTCTTCGCCGACAGCATCCATGCCGGCGTGGTGGCTCTCACGCAATGCCGCGTCGTAGGACTCAGAGGTCGCCGCCTCGGCCAACTCTGCGGGCAATCCGACCTCGGCCAGAGACTCGACGAT
>JAGQTR010000110.1 GCA_020438915.1 Mycobacterium sp. | reverse complement strand
GTGCTGGTGTGGTGGCACTTCGTCGGCGCCAACACCGCCGACGACGGCTACATCCTCACGATGGCCCGGGTGTCCGAGAACGCCGGATACATGGCCAACTACTACCGGTGGTTCGGCACCCCCGAGGCGCCCTTCGGCTGGTATTACGACCTGCTCGCGATGTGGGCCCACGTCAGCACGACCAGCGTGTGGATGCGCCTGCCCACCCTGTTGATGGGGCTGGCGTGCTGGTGGGTGATCAGCCGGGAAGTCCTTCCTCGGCTGGGCACCGCGGTCAAGCACAGCCGGGCCGCGGCGTGGACGGCCGCCGGGCTCTTCCTCGCGTTCTGGCTGCCGCTGAACAACGGTCTGCGGCCCGAGCCGATCATTGCGTTGGGAATCCTGCTCACCTGGTGTTCGGTAGAGCGCGGGGTCGCAACCAGCAGACTGCTGCCGGTTGCGGTCGCGATCATCATCGGGGCGCTGACGCTGTTCTCCGGCCCCACCGGCATCGCCGCGGTAGGTGCGCTACTGGTGGCCATCGGGCCGCTGAAAACCATCGTGGCACGCCACACTTCACGGTTCGGTTATGCCGCGCTGCTGGCTCCGATCGCCGCGGCGGCCACCGTCACCATCATCCTGATCTTCCGCGACCAGACTCTGGTCGCCGAGCTGCAGGCCAGCGGCTTCAAGTCGGCCGTCGGTCCGAGCCTGGCGTGGTTCGACGAGCACATCCGCTACTCACGGCTGTTCACCACCACGCCGGACGGCTCGGTGGCGCGCCGGTTCGCGGTGTTGACGCTGCTGCTCGCGCTCGCCGTTGCGGTCGCGATGTCACTGCGCAAGGGACACATCCCCGGCACCGCACTCGGCCCCGCCAGACGCATCATCGGGATCACGATCATCGCGTTCCTGGCGATGATGTTCACCCCCACCAAGTGGACCCACCACTTCGGTGTGTTCGCCGGGTTGGCCGGCTCGCTGGGCGCGCTCGCCGCGGTGGCGGTCTCCGCGGCGGCGATGCGCTCCCGCCGCAATCGCACGTTGTTCGCCGCCGCCGTGCTGTTCGTGACGGCCCTGTCATTCGCCACCGTGAACGGCTGGTGGTACGTCTCCAATTTCGGGGTGCCGTGGTCGAACTCTTTCCCGGAGTGGAAATTCGCCTTCGCCACCGTGCTGCTCGGCCTGTCGGTGCTGACCCTGCTGGTGGCCGCCTGGTTCCACTTCTCCGGCCGCGACGGTGCACCGCCCAACGGTGGCCAGCGTCGCTGGCGACCGATCGCCCAGGCGCCGCTGGCCACGGCCACCTGGGCACTGGTGACCTTCGAGGTGCTGTCGCTGACGCTGGCGATGACCGGCCAGTACCCGGCCTGGACCGTCGGCCGATCCAACTTGGAAGCGCTGGCCGGTAAGACGTGCGGCATGGCCGAAGACGTGATGGTGGAACAGGATCCCAACGTCGGCCTGCTCGCTCCCCTCGGGATGCCGGTCGGCCAGGCTTTGGGCGGCGGTGCTCCCGGTGCCCCCGGAGACACCGAAGGGTTCGCTGCTAACGGAATTCCCTCCGACGTGTCCGCCGACCCGGTGATGGATCAACCCGGTTCAGACAACTTCGCCGACACCGAGACCACCGACGCCGACGGCGAGGCGGGCACCGAGGGCGGCACCACCGCTGCGGCCGGCATCAACGGCTCCCGCGCCCGGCTTCCGTACGGCCTGGACCCCGCCCGCACACCGGTGCTGGGCAGCTGGCGCAGCGGCACCCAGCAGCCGGCTCGGCTGCGGTCGGACTGGTACCGGCTACCCGCCGGCTGGGCCGAGGACGACCGGCCGGATTCCTTGCTGGTCGTGTCGGCGGCCGGACGTTTCGACACCGGTGAGGTCGTCGTGCAATGGGCCGGACCCACGGGGCAGGAGCCGGCCGGCAGCATCGACCTCGTCGACGTCGGGGCCGCTCCCGCCTGGCGCAACCTGCGGGTGCCGCTGTCGGCGATCCCCGCCGACGCCACCCGAATCCGGTTGATCGCCACCGATGACGATCTCAGCCCCGACCACTGGATCGCCCTCACACCACCGCGAATCCCGGTCCTGCGGACCCTCCAGGATGTCGTCGGCTCGACGGCACCGGTGCTGCTGGACTGGCTGGTCGGGCTGGCGTTCCCGTGTCAGCGTCCGTTCAACCACCGCAACGGCGTCATCGAGGTGCCCAAGTGGCGCATCCTGCCCGACCGGTTCGGCGCCGAGGCGAACTCGCCGGTGATGGACTACCTGGGCGGTGGGCCGCTGGGGATCACCGAACTACTGCTGCGCTCCACTACCGTGCCGACCTATCTGAAATACGACTGGCTCCGCGATTGGGGAGCGCTGCAGCAGCTCACACCCTTTTATCCGAACGCTGCAACGGCTCGGGTGGAGCTCGGTACGGCGACGCGCAGTGGGCTGTGGAGCCCGGCGCCGCTGCGTCTGAGCTGATGTCGAATACCATCGAGCCTCGTGCCTGACCGGACAACCCGCCTCATCGCGATCGTCGCGGGTGTAATCGGAATGCTGCTCTGCGCGCTGGCGCCGCTGCTGCCGGTCAACCAGACGACCGCGACGATCCAGTGGCCGCAGACGGTCGACCGCGACGGCACTATCGGCAACGTCACCGCACCGCTGGTCTCGGGTGCTCCCCGGTCACTCGACGCCGTCATCCCGTGCCGGGCGGTGGCCACCCTGCCCGCCGACGGCGGACTGGTGTTCTCGACCATCCCGCCCGGCGGGATCGAAGCGGGCCGCAACGGCCTGTTCGTCCGCGCCGATACCGACCACGTCACCGTCGCCTTCCGTGATTCGGTCGCCGCGGTGGCGCCGCGTGCGGCGGTGGACTCCGGCGAGTGCAGCACCATCCACCTGTGGGCCGATATCGGCGCAGTCGGCGCCGAGTTCGTCGGCATTCCCGACGCCGCCGGGACGCTCGCGGCCGAGAAACGGCCCCAGGTCGCGGGCATCTTCACCGAGCTCAAGGTGCCCGCCGAGGACACCGGAGCCGCCCCGGCGGCGACATCGGACACCGGTGTGTCGGCGACCGTCGAGGTCGACACCCGGTTCATCACCAGCCCGACAACGCTCAAGCTCGCGGTGATGATCCTCGGCGTGGCCTGCGTGGTGGCCTCGATCCTCGCCTTGGCGCTACTGGACCGCACCTCGGGCCGGCGAATCCGATGGGACCGACGCCGCCGCCCCGGCCTTTCGACCTGGGTCGCCGATACCGGCGTGGTGGGCGTCCTTCTGGTGTGGCACCTTGTCGGACCGCAATCGTCGGACGACGGCTACAACCTGACCATCGCCCGGGTGTCGGGTGAAGCCGGCTACATCGCCAACTACTACCGCTTCTTCGGTGCTACCGAGGCGCCTTTCGACTGGTATCAAAGCGTCCTGGCGCAGCTGGCGTCCGTCAGCACCGACGGCATCTGGATGCGCCTGCCCGCCACCGCGGCCGCGATCGGCACCTGGCTGATCCTGAGCCGCTGTGTGCTGCCGCGGCTCGGCACCCGCCTGGCCCGCAATCGGGTCGCGGTGTGGACTGCCGGCGCGGTGTTCCTTGCCGCGTGGTTGCCGTTCAACAACGGTCTGCGGCCCGAACCCCTCATCGCGTTCGGCGTGATCACCGTGTGGATGCTGGTGGAGAATTCGCTGGGGACGCGCCGCCTCTGGCCCGCCGCCGCGGCGATCGTCGTCGCGGTGTTCTGCGTGACGCTGGCCCCGCAGGGGATGGTCGCGGTGGCGCCGCTGCTGGTCGGTGCGCGAGCCATCAAGCGCGTCATCTCCGCCCGCCGCGCAGCCGGCGGACCGGCCGCCGCGCTGGCCCCGCTGGCGACTTTCCTGGCGTCGGCCTCGCTGATCTTCGTCGTGGTGTTCCGGGACCAGACGCTGGCTGCGGTGGCCGAGTCGGCCCGGATCAAGTACGTCGTCGGCCCGACGATCCCCTGGTACCAGGAGTTCCTGCGCTACTACTTCGTCATGGTCGAGGACAGCGTGGAGGCGTCGCTGACGCGGCGCTTCTCCGTGCTGGTTCTGCTGCTGTGCGTGTTCGGGGTGCTCGTGGTGCTGCTGCGCCGGGGCCGGCTGCCGGGCGCGATGAACGGACCCGTCTGGCGGCTGACCGGGACGACCGCGATCGGCCTGCTGCTGCTGACCTTCACACCGACCAAATGGGCAACGCAGTTCGGTGTCTTCGCCGGGCTGTCGGGGGCCCTCGGCGGGGTCACCGCGTTCGCGCTGGCCCGGGTCGGACTGCACAGCCGACGCAACCTCGCCCTCTACGTCACGGCGCTGCTGTTCGTGCTGGCGTGGGCGAATGCGGGCATCAACGGCTGGTTCTACGTCGGCAACTACGGGGTGCCGTGGTTCGACAAGCAGCCGGTGATCTTCGGCCAGCCCGTCACGACGATCTTCCTGGTGCTCGCGATCGCCTGCGGGCTGCTCGCCGGCTGGTTGCACTTCCGGATGGACTACGCCGGCCACACCCAGGTGGCCGACACCGGCCGCAACCGGGCGCTGGCGTCCACGCCGCTGCTCGTCGTGGCCGTCATCATGGTGGTCCTCGAGCTGGGATCCATGCTCAAAGCCACCGCGGGCCGCTACCCCGTCTACACCACCGGTGCGGCCAACCTTTCGACGTTGCGGTCGGGGCTGTCGGACAGCAGTTGCGCGATGGCCGACGCCGTCCTAGTCGAGGCGGACACCAACGCCGGTATGCTGCAACCGGTTCCGGGACAGCGCTACGGTGAGTACGGACCGCTCGGCGGAGAGGACCCGGTCGGCTTCACCCCCAACGGGGTCAGCGACACCCTCGAACCGGCCGAGCCCGTGGCGGCCAACCCCGGGTTGGTGAACTCCGACGGACCGGTCGACAAACCCAACATCGGGATCGGCTACGCGGCGGGCACCGGCGGCGGCTACGGACCCGAGGGCGTCAACGGATCGCGGGTGTTTCTGCCCTTCGGGCTGGATCCGGATCGCACCCCGGTGATGGGCAGCTACGACGAGAACACCATGGCCGCCGAGGCCACCTCCGTGTGGTACCAACTGCCGCCACGGACCGCGGACCGGCCGCTGGTGACCGTCGCCGCGGCCGGCGCGATCTGGTACTACGAGGAGGACGGTTCGTTCAACTACGGCCAGTCGTTGAAGCTGCAATGGGGCGTGCACCGACCCGACGGATCGTACGAAGCGCTCGACGAGGTGCAGCCGATCGACATCTTCACGCAGAAGGCGTGGCGGAATCTGCGGTTCCCGCTGGCGTGGGCGCCGCCGGAGGCCAACGTGGCCCGCATCGTCGCCGACGACCCGAACCTGTCCGAGGATCAGTGGTTTGCGTTCACGCCGCCCCGGGTGCCGGTGCTGCAGACCGCACAACAGTTCCTCGGGTCGCAGACGCCGGTGCTGATGGACATTGCCACCGCGGCCAACTTCCCGTGCCAGCGGCCTTTTGCCGAGCACCTCGGGGTGGCCGAACTGCCCGAATATCGGATCCTGCCCGACTTCAAGCAGATGGTGTCGTCGTCGAATCAGTGGCAGTCGGCCGAGGACGGTGGCCCGTTCCTGTTCATCCAGGCGTTGCTGCGGACCGCGACGATCCCGACGTATCTGCGCGGCGACTGGTACCGCGACTGGGGCTCGATCGAGCGGTACATCCGGGTAGTACCGTCCGATGACGCGCCGGATGCGGTCATCGAAGAGGGGACGACGCGAGTGTTCGGCTGGAGCCGCGGCGGACCGATAAGGGCCCTGCCGTGAACGAAGAGAACGGCAGCAAACCAGCCACAGCCGTGAACGATTCGACGCTCGCCAGGTGGATCGCCACGGTCGCCGGGCTCCTCGGGTTCGTGCTCGCCGTCGCGACCCCGCTGCTTCCGGTCACCCAGACCACAGCGGCGCTGAACTGGCCCCAGCACGGACAACTGGAGAACGTCACCGCGCCGTTGATCTCCCAGGCGCCGGTGAGCCTGACCGCATCCATCCCTTGTGAGGCCATCGCCTCGATGCCCGAGAAGGGTGGCCTGGTCCTGGGCACCGCGCCGTCCGAGGGCCGCGATGCGGCGCTGAACGCCATGTTGGTCAACGTCACGCCCGGCAATCGCAGCGATTCGGGGTTCGAGGGCGCCCGCGTCGACGTGATCGTGCGGAACGTCGTCGTGGCCACGGTGAAACGGGACCGGGTCGTCGGCACCGGTTCCAGCCCCGGGTGTTCGCGCATCGACATCACCTCGACGTTGGATGGCACCTATGCCGAGTTCGTCGGACTGACCCAGATTTCCGGCGAGGACGCCGGTAAACCGCAGCGCACCGGCTTCGCCGACCCGAACCTGCGTCCGGCGATCGTGGGGGTGTTCACCGACCTGACCGGACCCGCGCCCCCCGGCATGGAGTTGTCCGCGACGATCGACACCCGCTTCAGCACCCATCCCACCGCGTGGAAGCTGGCGGCGATGCTGCTGGCGATCGCCTCGACCGTCGTTGCGCTGCTGGCCTTGTGGCGGCTGGACCGCGCCGACGGGCGGCGCATGCACCGGATCATCCCGTCGCGTTGGCGGACGGCGACCCCGGTGGACGGCGTCGTCGTCGGGGGCTTCGCGCTCTGGTATGTGATCGGTGCCAACTCCTCGGACGACGGCTACATCCTCGGCATGGCCCGGGTGGCCGATCACGCGGGATACATGTCGAACTATTTTCGGTGGTTCGGCAGCCCGGAGGATCCGTTCGGCTGGTACTACAACCTGCTGGCGTTGATGACACGGGTCAGCGACGCCAGCATCTGGATCCGGCTGCCCGACCTGATCTGCTCGCTGGTGTGCTGGCTACTGCTGTCCCGGGAGGTGCTTCCGCGGCTGGGGCCGGCGGTGTCGGGCAGCCGCGCGGCAATGTGGGCGGCCGGGCTGGTGCTCCTCGGGGCCTGGATGCCGTTCAACAACGGCTTGCGCCCCGAGGGCCAGATCGCCACCGGCGCGCTGATCACCTACGTGCTGATCGAGCGGGCCATCACCTCGGGCCGACTGACGCCCGCGGCACTGGCGATCACCACCGCCGCGTTCACCCTCGGTATCCAGCCCACCGGCCTGATCGCGGTGGCCGCCCTGATCGCCGGCGGCCGGCCGATCCTGCGAATCCTGATGCGGCGGCGCCAGCTGGTCGGAACCTGGCCGCTGGTGGCTCCGCTGCTGGCCGCGGGAACGATCGTGCTCACGGTGGTGTTCGCCGATCAGACGATGGCGACGGTGTTGGAGGCAACCAGGATTCGCACCGCGGTCGGACCCAGTCAGGAGTGGTTCACCGAGATCCTGCGCTACTACTACCTGATCCTGCCGACCACCGACGCGGCGATCTCGCGTCGGTTCGCGTTCCTGTTCACCGTGCTGTGCCTGTTCCCGTCGCTGTTCATGATGTTGCGGCGCAAGCGCATTCCCGGCGTCGCGCGCGGCCCCGCGTGGCGACTCATGGGCGTCATCTTCGCCACGATCTTCTTCCTGATGTTCACCCCCACCAAGTGGATTCACCATTTCGGCCTGTTCGCCGCTGTCGGTGGAGCGATGGCAGCGCTGGCGACCGTGTTGATGTCGCCCCTGGTGTTGCGTTCGGCACGCAACCGGATGGCGTTCCTATCACTGGTGTTCTTTGTGTTGGCGCTGTGCTTCGCCTCCACGAACGGCTGGTGGTACGTCTCGAACTTCGGTGCCCCATACAACAATTCGGTGCCAACAATCGGCGGGGTCACAGTCTCCACGGTGTTCTTGGCGCTGTTCGCCATCGCCGCGCTGTGGGCGTTCTGGCTGCATGTCTCCGCTCGATCCGAATCGCGGATCGTCGACCGGCTCACCGCGGCACCGATACCGATCGCCGCGGGATTCATGGTCGTTCTGTTCGTGGCCTCGATGGCGGTGGGAGTGGTGCGTCAGTACCCGACCTACTCCAACGGCTGGGCCAATCTGCGGGCGTTCGTCGGGGGCTGCGGCATGGCCGACGACGTTCTCGTCGAACCAGACTCCAACGTCGGCTTCCTGCCGGCGATTCCGCCGGGACCCGGCGGGTCGTGGGGCGCGTTGGGCCCGCTCGGGGGAACCGGACCGGTGGGATTCTCACCCAACGGCGTTCCGGAGAAGATCATCGCCGAAGCCATCCGGATCAACAACCCACAGCCGGGCACCGATGCGGACTGGTATCAGAAAACCCGGCTGTCCCGGGCGGGGATCAACGGGTCGAAGGTGCCCTTGCCCTATGACCTCGATCCCGCCCGCGTTCCGGTTGCCGGAACATATTCCCTTGATACCCAGCAGCAGAGCCGGCTGACCTCGGCGTGGTACGCGCTGCCTGCCCCCGATGACGCGCATCCGCTGGTGGTGATCACCGCTGCCGGAACGATCGCCGGAAACAGCGTGGCCGAGGGGTTCGCCTCCGGCCAGAAGGTGGAGCTCGAGTACGGGATCCCCGGGCCCTCCGGAGTGCCCGAGCCCGCGGGCCGGGTCAGCCCGTTCGACACCGGTCCGACACCTTCATGGCGCAATCTGCGCTATCCACGCGCGGAGATTCCCGCCGACGCCGTCGCGGTTCGGGTGATCGCCGAAGACCTGTCGCTGAGCAAAGGCGACTGGATCGCGGTTACGCCGCCGCGGGTGCCGGAATTGCGGTCGGTGCAGGAGTACATCGGCTCCGAGCAACCGGTGCTGATGGACTGGGCGGTGGGGTTGGCGTTCCCGTGCCAGCAGCCGATGCTGCACGCCAACGGTGTCACCGAGATCCCCAAATTCCGTATCTCACCTGACTATTACGCCAAGCTTCAGAGCACCGACACCTGGCAGGACGGCGTCAACGGCGGCCTGCTGGGCATCACCGACCTGCTGCTGCGGGCCTCGGTGATGTCGACCTACCTGTCGCAGGACTGGGGTCAGGACTGGGGTTCGTTGCGCCGGTTCGACACCATCGTGGATGCGACGCCGGCCGAGATCGATCTGGGGTCTGCCACCCACTCGGGTCTGTGGTCCCCCGGACCGATCCGGATCGGGCCCTGATCTGCACGCCTGATCGCGGCCCGGGTATCGAAGCGCTACACCGAATCCAGATCGGTGTCCGCGCTGTAGACGCCCAGAAGGTCGCGGGCTGAGACGATTCCGATCAGCACACCGTCGCGTTCCACCAAAATGTGGCGGATGTAGCGGTCCATCATCCGCACAGCCACCTCGCCGACGGTGGCCTCGGCCGTGCATGACACCAGCTTGGTGCTGGCCACGTCCAGGGCGGGCGTCCCAGCCAAGTCCTTACCGGTGGCGACCACCCGCACCACGTCGCGTTCGCTGACGATCGCCGTGGGCAGCTTGTTATCGCCAACGACCACCGCCCCGACCTCTCGAGCAACGAGGGCCGCGGCCACGTCGGCGACGGTGGCATCGGCGGGGACACACTCCACTGGGTCGCCGATGATTGCGGAGATGAGGGTTGTCCCTGCGGACGGTGAGCTATTCACACCCCTATGTTCGCATTGACGTGCGCGCCCCGAACTTTCCGGGTTGACCGGCTCGGCGGCGACGGTCACCGGCCACGCCTTTAGTGCGGCGGTCCGAGGTAGGGAAACTCGGAGAGCAGATCGGTGTGTGGGCGCAGGCCCGACGGCGGGCACTCCCCCTTGGTCAGGAATGCCAGGCGATAGTCGATGACGTCGTCGGTGAGCGAGCGACCGTTCGGGTACACCGCCGGCTTGGACGGGTTGTATGTCAACATGTCGGGCAGCGTGCCTTCGGCCTCGATAGCGGCGATCGCCTCCGCGCGGGTGTACCCACCGGTGTGCCCCATCAGATGGATGAACTGGCCCATCCAGCGGTCCCTGTCGAGGTTGGGTTCGCCGGCGTTGTACTCCGCCTTGGTCTCGTCGGTGTTGAAGAAGCTGCTGACCGACGGATGCCCCGCCCGGTCCACATGGACCCACTCACCGTCCTGCAGCAGGCTGCAGCGTCCCCAGATCCGGACATCGGGAGCCGCCGCCAGATAGCCGGTGGGCAGCTCGATGGCCATGCTGAAAACGTTGGCCTCGGCGTTGGAGTCCTCACCCGTCCACGGATGTGCCCCGGGTGGCTGGTAGGCGGTGAAGTTGCGTCCGCCCCTGATATCGAAGAGGTTCTTGATGCCGTCGAAATCGAAGAAGAACGCGTCGCTGCGGGCACCGGCGAAAAACGAGAACTCACCCGATCGCACAGCGTGCGGCGTCCTGCCGAACGACACCGGGACGTCGGCGAAGATCCGTGACCCGGCTGCTGCCTCGACCCGGGCATCGGCGCCGAGGGCCAGTAAGACATCGACGGTCTGACCGCCCCGCGGGGAGGGCTCGGAGTAGACGAAGCTGAACGCGATGTCGTTGCGCAGGTCACCGTCGTTGTCGATGGCCAGCCGGTACACCGCGTCCGGATGCAGCGCATCGGCGTTGGGATTGGCGTTGAGGATCAGCACCGTCCGGGACGGGTCCGCGGGTGACGGAAACGCATAGAGGTCACAGAGGTCGAGGCGTTGATCGCCCAGTGGGGGGCCCAGGCTCAAACCGGTGAAGTGATTCGACACGATTACATCCAACCGCACCGGGTTCGCATCGGCCGGCCAGGGCCTCCCGGACACGCGGTGCGGGACGGGTCCGGCTAGATCGGGGTCAGGCCGTGCTTGCGCTGCACCCTGTTGATTTGCTTGTCCCGCAGAAGGTGCATCGACTTGCGCAGCAACAGCCGGGTGGTGTGCGGCTCGATGACGCCGTCGATGAAGCCCCGCTCGGCCGCCACCCACGGCACCGCCATGTTGGCGTTGTAGCCCTCGATGAAATCGGCCTTGATCTTCTGCACCTCGGGAGCGGTCGGGTCCGGGAAGCGCTTCACCAACAGCTGTGCAGCACCCTCGGCCCCGATCACCGCGATGCGCGCGGTCGGCCAGGCGAAGTTAAGGTCGGCGGTCAGCTGCTTGGAACCCATCACCGCGTAGGCGCCACCGTAGGACTTGCGCACCGTGATGGTCACCTTGGGAACGTCGGCCTCCACCACGGCGTTGAGGAACCGGCCGCCGCGTTTGATGATGCCGCCCTTCTCCTGCTCCACACCCGGCAGGAAGCCGGGGGTGTCCACCACGAAAACCAGCGGGGTGTTGAACGAGTCGCAGAACCTCACGAATCGGGCGGCCTTGTCGGAGGCCTCGTTGTCGATCGCTCCCGACATGTGCATCGGCTGGTTGGCGATCACCCCGACGGGGCGACCGTCGACGCGGGCGAACGCGGTGATGATCGCCGGACCGGCCTGCTCACCGACCTGGAACACGTCGCCGTCGTCGAAGATC
>JAGQTR010000109.1 GCA_020438915.1 Mycobacterium sp. | reverse complement strand
CCGGTGAGCACCGGAACCAGGAACGTCGCGCCGAACATGGCCACCACGTGCTGTGCGCCCAAACCCAGCGTCTGCGGCCAACTCAGTCGTTCGTCGGGGGCGACGACGAAGCCGGGGTCGGACCGCGAATCGACGAGCTTCCAGCTCAGCCGCCGCATCAGCAGGCGCCGTAGTGGTCGAACAGACCCAGCCGCCGCTGCAGCTCCGGCTCGGCTGGCACGGTCACGTTCGCTACCGGTTGCGCACCGCGTTGCCCGTGAGGTACAGCAGGTAGCCGATGAGGCCGATGAAGGCCAGCTTGCGGGTCTGCTGGGCGGCCAGCCCGAGTCCGACAGCGGTTTCGATACCGCCGTCGATATAGACATGCTGGCGGGTGTTGTCCGGGAACGCCTGCTTGGTGACCCCTTCGAAAAGTTGCGGTACTGCGAAGTGTGCCAGCCCGGCTCCGGCGAGTGCCAGTCCGGCGATGGTGGCGGCACGCGAATTCTGTTTCGGCACGGTGCTCCTAGTTGATCTGGTAGTCGGTGAGCGGAAAGTTGGAGGCTTCCCGGATCGCGGTCCGGGTCGACATCGGCCGCAGGAGGGTGGCCTCGCCGCTGGGGTTGAAATAGTACGAGCGGGACGATGCGCAGTCGCCGTTGGTGAACAGTGATCCGCCGAGAAGCTCGGTCATACGATCCAGATATCGCGTGTTGGCTTCCTCGGTGATCTCGAAAGTGGTTGCGCCGCGGCGCTTGAGTTCGCCGAAGAGCCGGGCCATGTGCCGCATCTGGTATTCCATGTTGTTGAAGAAGTTCAACCCGAGGAAGCCGTAAGGGCTGGCCAATGACAGGTAATTGGGGAAGTACGGCATCGTAAGGCCTTGGTAGGCCTGGAATCTGGTTTCGCGCCACCACTTTCCGAGATTGCGGCCATCCCGTCCGATGATTTCGATGGCGGGAAAGTTGGACTCCCACAGGTCGAAGCCGGTCGCCAGCACCAGCGTATCGATTGTGGTCTTGGTGCCATCGTTGGCGACGATACCGTCGGCCTCGATCTGTGCGATCCCACTGTCCTGGAGGTGCACATGGGGCTCGGTGAACGTTCGGTAGTAGCTGTTGGAGAAGGTAGGGCGCTTGCACCCGAAGTCGTAGTCTGGCGTGAGCCGGTCGCGAAGTTCCTTGTCGCGGATTGACGCATTTCGGTGCATCTTGGCCAGGTCGCCGGCGGAGATGTTGAAGCGCCCACGGAATTTGCGGTTGTGCAGTATTGCCACCGATATCATGAGCTCGTAGATGAGATCGGTGATTGATCTAATAGCCCTCTGGGTCAATGGAATTCGGGCGAAGAGTCGTTTGGCGCGCGGAGAGAACCGGATATCGACCTTGGGTACCACCCAAATCGGTGTCCGCTGGTAGACGGTGAGGTCGGCGGCCGTCTTCGCCAACTCGGGGATGAGCTGGACGGCGGTGGCCCCAGTTCCGATGATGGCGACTCGTTCACCAGTCGGATCGTAGGAGTCGTCCCAGGCAGTGGTGTGGATGATGCGGCCATCGAATCCGGTGATGCCGGGGATGTCAGGGACGTGCGGCTGGGAGAGGAAGCCCGTCGCGGTGAGGAGATACCGGGCGGTCATGGTCTGGCCATCGCCCACGGCGACGCGCCACAGCTGGGCGTCCTCGTCCCAGCGGGCGCCCTCGACGGTGGTGTTGAACTGCATATGGCGGCGCACATCGTACTTGTCGGCGACGTCGTTGGCGTACTGCTTGATCTCGGCGCCGGTGGAGAACAGCCGCGACCAGTTCGGGTTCGGCTCGAAGAAATACGAGTAGGTGGTGGTGGGAACGTCTACCGCCAGTCCCGGGTAGTGGTTGACATACCACGTGCCGCCCAGGTCGTCCTCGCGGTCGAGGATCACGAAGTTCTCGTAACCCATTCGCTTGAGCTGGATCGCGGCGCCGATTCCACCGAAGCCGGCTCCCACGATGACCGCGTCATAGTGCACCGAAGTCATGGAGAAGAAGGTACCCGAGGTCCCGGAAAACTCAGAGGTCAGTCAAGCAGTCGCAGCGCCGCGTCGACGGCAAGCGCTGCAACGTCGAACTTCTTGGACCCGAGATCGTGGCGGGCCCCCGGTATCTCGACGATCTCGGTAGCTGCGGAAATGCGGGCGACGGCGAGTCGGAGCTCATCGATGCTGCCGAACGGGTCAGCTGTCCCGTGGGTGAAGACGGTGGGCACGGTGATCCGGGGTAGGTGTTCGGTGCGGGCACGTTCGGGCTTCCCGGGCGGATGCAGCGGGTAGGAGAACAGTGTCAGCGCATCGAGGTTCGCGCCGTCGTCGGCGACGGCCATCGAGGTCAGCCGCCCGCCGTAGGAGTGCCCACCGGCCAACACCGGTCCGTCCACCAGCGTGCGCACCGCGGTCACCGCCTCCACGATGCCGGCCCGATCAGTGGCCGCCGAGCCCGAGGGCGGCCCTTTGGGGCGGCGTCGGCGGTACGGCAGGTTGTAGCGGACGGCCAGCCAGCCACGCAGCGCCCATTCTTCGCAGAGGGCGACCAACATGGGTGATTCCCGGCTGCCTCCGGCACCGTGGGTTAGGACCACCGCACCGACGGGCGGGCTCTCGGGCCGGTGCAGGATGCCGGCGATCTGGTCCATCACAGCCGGGGTCGATCAGCCGAGCCGAAACAGTGCCGATACCGGGCCGTGGCCGTGGCCCAGTGGGTATGCCCAGCGCAGGCATTCAGTCACCCAGCGTTTTCCGAATGCGACGGCCTCGGGAACCGGGTATCCGTGCGCCAGGGCGCTGGCCACGGCGGCGGCCAAGGTGTCACCGGCGCCGTGATCGTGCGTGGTGTCGATGCGGGTGGAGTCGAATTCGTGAAACTCGCTACCGTCGAACAACAGGTCTGGACTGTGCGCCGACGATCGTAGGTGGCCGCCCTTGACCAGCGCCCA
>JAGQTR010000108.1 GCA_020438915.1 Mycobacterium sp. | reverse complement strand
CCTCCCCCGTCCGCCGGCAGAACGCCGAAGACCACGCCGAAGCCCAAGCCCAAGCCGCGACGCAAGCGCCGCTGGGGCCGGATTCTGCTGGTGTGTCTGCTGACGTTCACCATCGCCGCGGTCGGCCTCGGTGTGTGGGTCGATACATCTCTGACCCGCATCCCAGCGCTGAGCAACTATCCGGACCGACCGGCCCAGGGCGCCGGGAGCACCTGGCTGCTTATCGGCTCTGACAGCCGCGAGGGACTCACACCCGAACAGCAGGCCGAGCTGACCACCGGCAACGCCCTCGAATTCGCGGGTTCGGCACGCACCGACACCATCATGATGGTGCACATCCCCGGGCTCACCTCCAGCACGCCGGCGACGATGGTGTCCATTCCGCGCGACTCATACCTGCCGATACCCGACTACGGCAGCGACAAGATCAACGTGGCCTTCTCGATCGGTGGCGCGGCCCTTCTGGTGCAAACCGTGGAACAAGCCACGGGGCTACGCATCGACCACTACGCCGAGATCGGTTTCGGAGGCTTTGCCGGCCTGGTCGACGCCATCGGCGGCGTGACCATGTGCCCCACCGACCCCATCAGCGACCCTCTCGCCGGGATCGAGTTGCCCGCCGGATGCCAGCAGTTCGACGGTCGCACCGCGTTGGGCTTCGTCCGCAGCCGCGCCACCCCGCGCGCCGACCTGGATCGGATGGCCCACCAGCGTCAGTTCATGTCGGCGCTGGTACACCGTGCCGCCAGCCCGGCAGTGCTGCTCAACCCGCTGCGGTGGTACCCGATGGCCCGGGCGGCCGCCGACACCGTCACCGTTGACGACGACGATCACGTGTGGGACCTCGCCCGATTGGCCTGGACACTGCGCGGTGACGTCACCACGGTGACGGTGCCGATCGGCGACTTCACCGAGAACTGGGCGGGCTCGGTCGTGGAGTGGGACGCCGATGCCGCCCAGCGGCTGTTCTCGGCGCTGAACTCGGACTCGCCGATACCCGAGGATGTCCTCGACACGGCCCAGCCCTAAGTGCCCGCCCGGAGTTGCTGGTCAGTCCCGACCGGCGCCGGTGAGGCCATTCTGCAGCCAGACCTTGGTGCGGCCCGGATGGTTCGTCGCGATCCACGCCACCCCGAGGTCCTGGCAGTACTGCACGTCCTCATAGTGATCGACTGTCCAGCAGTACAGTGCACGCCCCTGCGCGGCCGCCCGGTCTACCAATTCCGGATGCTCGCGCAACGTCGCGATCGACGGGCCGACCGCGGTGGCCCCGACCGTGGTGGCCGCGCCGCCCCCCAGATAGCGGGAGGTCTCACCGAGCAGCACCGTGGGCAGCATCGGTGCGGCCCGCCGGATTCGCCACACCGCCGCGGCGGAGAACGACATCACCACGGCCCGGGACAGATCGGCCGAGGCCGGCGAAGCGATGCCGTAACGATGCAGCAGAGCCAGTACCTTGCTCTCCACCAGCCCGCCGTAGCGCACCGGATGCTTGGTCTCGATGAACACCTTGACCGGCCGATTCCAGTCCAGAACCAAGGTCAGCAGGTCGTCGAGGGTCAACAGCCCGGTATCGCCCTGGCTGCCGTCGGCGCGCCAACTCGGGTGCCACGCGCCGTAGTCCAGCTCGCGAAGCTGTGCGAGCGTCATCTCGCTGACGAGACCCGTTCCGGTGGAGGTGCGATCCAGGCTGCGGTCGTGAACGCAGACGAGGTGGCCGTCTCTGGTCAGTCGCACATCGCATTCCACCCCGTCAGCCCCCTCGTCGAGGGCCAGCTGATAGGCGGCCATGGTGTGCTCGGGACGGTGTGCTGAGGCGCCGCGGTGTGCCACCACGAAAGGGTGGCCGCCGAAGGTCTCGCCGGAGCTCATAGCGCTATGCTGCCGGGTTCTGTCCTTCGTTCTCAACCGCAGACCTGGGTTCGGCGGGTTCAACCGGTTGCTCGGCGACCGCATGGTCGGCAACCATCACCCAACGCGTTGCCGGCCGCTCCACGGGCTGGCGCTCGAAACCGAGAAAGACCTGCAGCGCCAGCAGCAGCGCCGCCAGCGCCAGCAGGTAGGCCACGATCGTGGTGACGGTGTTGTCGGCGATGCCCTGGGAGTTGGTGGTGAAACTGGTCGCGATGGAGAAGATCGATACGGCGGTACTGATCACCCAGAGCACCCACCACACCATGATCGGCCGGCGCAACCAATGCTGGCGCCCCTCGGCAGTGGCCAACTCGATGACGTACACCGGCGCCCAGGCCAGGTTCACCACCGGAAACAGACAACCTGCGCGCAGCGCCCAGATCGACCTCGGATCCTCGCGGCCTAGATGGGCGAACGCCGCCGACCGTCTCGCGATCAGCCAGTTCGTCAGCAGCAGCGCGCTCGCTACGACCATGAACATCGCGACCACGCTCACCGCGACGCCACCCCACGTGGCCGCGCCGGCCACCCACGGGTTGAGCAACACCGTGCGGTTCACGATCAGCAGTACATAGCGCAGCACATGAACGAAGGCCGCCGCGCCGAGAACCGCCATCGTCGCGACCAGCGTCATCCGCACCGCTGTGGTCGACGGACCTTCACGAGAAGGTTTCTGCTCGGCGGGTGCGCTGACCTGGTCCACCAGACCCCATCGGGGGATGGTCAGGTAACGCGGTGTCGGGCCAAGGTCGCGCGGCCTGCGACGTGGCGGAGGCGGCGCACCCGGGCGCACGGCCACCCATCGGTACCCCTGCGGAAGCAGGGGGCCGGCGCGCCGCTGGCCCGGCTGCGCCTGGGCCTGCCGGCCCCACTGCGCCTGGCCGGCGGAGCCCGAAGGCGGGTGCAGCGTGCCGTTGCATCGCGGACACCAGGCCCGCTGCCGGTCGCGGACATTCCACCGCGTCCCGCACTGGGAACACACCTGGATCATCAGATCAGCCTAATGGGGTACCGAAAGTCGGGCTCGCAGCGACCGTTCAGACCGTGCCCACGCCCCCCGCCTCGGTCTCCACGGGACGTCCGGCCTGGGCCCAGGCCACCATGCCGCCGGTGACGTTGACGGGGTTGTAGCCGTTGCGTGCCAGATACTGCGCGACCCGCTGTGACCGGCCACCGGAGTGACAGACCACATACAGGTCGGCGTCGGTGTCGATCTCAGCCAACCGCGCCGGGACGTCGCCCATCGGAATGTGCTGCGCACCCGGCGCGTGTCCGCGCTGCCACTCGTCGTCCTCGCGGACATCGAGCAGCACCGTCGTGTCGCCAAAGGTCGCGGGCACGTCGACGATCGCCGCCTGAGGTACCTCTGTGTCATCCATGGACTCATGCTGGCACGGTTCGCGCGGCGGCGGCCACCCGCCGACATCCCCAGCAATCTCGGGGCTATCCACAGTTTCCACAGTCTTATCCACAGGGCGCCCAGTCCGCCCCGCCGTCGTGAGCCGCGACGTCGATGGGTCCAGCGCCGTCACTGTGGACAAACCGTGGCCGCCGCACCGCCGACGATCAACAGCTTCAGCACCGCCCGGGCGAAATAGCTCGCACAGCTAAGTAACACCCGCGCAGGGGTGTCGACGGACCCGGCCCGTACCGTCCGCGCTCGGTTTCTCAGCGGCGCACAACACGCGGTATGATCGACGTCACACAGATCATTCTGTGGCTGATCTCGCTGGGGGAGGTATACGCGTGTGGGTGAGGAGTATCTGATGACATCTCCGATGGACTCAGGGTCCACCATGCCGCCGTCGGGCTGGCAGTCCTCGTCGCACGTCTACGACCGCAGCCAGCTCACCGCGGTCCTGCGGGCCGGGATCATCGCCCTCATCTTGCTGGGCATCCTGGCGCTGATGGTCCTGTTCTGACCGCTATCGGTCCACACCGGCTCGAAGCGTCCACACCACTCGGTATGAGTCGGCGGCCGGTACCCACCCGAATTCACGCGAATCAGTGGCACCCGGCGCTCCGGCGTTGTCCGACAGCGCCTCGAACAGCAGGCCGGTAGCAGACCTGCGCACCGCACCGACCCGCTTGACGAGATACCGCGACGGCGACCACGGGTCGGGAAACACCCGCAACTCACCCTCCCGGGGAGAGCAACCGCGCACCGCGAGCAGTCCGTCACCGGGCCCCAGCGTCGGCCGCATCGAATCCTCGACGACGACGAACCGGCGCATCGGCCACCGCCCGAAAGCAGGTCGTGGTCCATGGTTTCGACCCATGGCCAAAGGGTAAGTTAGGAACATGCTGCATCGCCTGTTCTCCAACGCCACCCCCGCCCATGCCCACTGCGACTTGTACTGCGGCGTCTACGACCCGGCGCAGGCCAAGATCGAGGCGCTCTCGTGCCTCAAGACTTTGAAGAAGTACCACGACTCCGACGACGAGCACTTCAAGACCCGCGCCATTCTGATCAAAGAACAGCGCGCCGAAGAAGTGAAGCACCACCTGATGGTGCTGTGGGC
>JAGQTR010000107.1 GCA_020438915.1 Mycobacterium sp. | reverse complement strand
GGACTTTCGATGTTCGCGGGGCGGCCGATTTCGGGGTGCTTGGGGCCGCCTTGGCCGACGGTTGCGGGGCTGCCGGGACGGTGTCCGGCACCGGCGCCTGCGAGCGGGCCATTCGCGGCGCATCATCGCCGGAGACCAGCGTCATGCCCAGGGCTACCGACAGCGAGACCACGAACGTCACGACCCCCGCGGCGAGCACCGAGGCCAGCTTCGCAGCCGTTGACGGCTGCCGCCGCGCGGGAGCGATCTGGGCGTCCAGGAGCGACACCGCCGATGCAGCCGCCAGCGCTGATCCTCGGGCCAGCGCCAGATCGGCCTCGTCGGCGGAGATGACCGGCGCCTCGGTGCGCTGCTCCAGGGCCTCCACCACGCCGGCGACATCGCCGGAACCGACGACGAACACTGCTTGCGGAGACAGCCGGGTGACCTCGGGCAGAGCCGAGGCGTCCACCCGGTCGGCGGACACCCCGTCGGCCGTGACGGCCGCCATCACCCCGGCGCCGGACTCCACGACGCACACGACGACCCGTTCGTATCCGGTCATGGGCGCGATTCCGGAGCTCAAAGCCTCTGCAGCCTCGAGATCAGACACCGCGATGACGTTGTCGACGTGCCGGTCGGTCAGCGCCTGCCACACCGCGCTGACCGTCGTCTCCGCGGCGCCAGTCCAGCTGAGGCCGACCGCGTGAACCCGGCGGGCTCCGGCTTTGTCGAACAGCGCGCTGATCAGCGCATCCGGGTCGAATGCCTCGTCGGTGCCGGTGGGCAGCGAACCGCGGTCTAGCGTCGCGCCTTCGCCCGTCGTGCCTTCGACGAGCACCCAGCGCACCGATGATGAGGTCATCGAAAAACCGAGTACGAGGTTCATCGAGCCCCCCACCTGATTGCGATTACTCGACGACACTACCGTTTGCATCCGACGCCGGTGGGCGGACGGTGTGTAACAGCCGAAGCGAGCACGCATCGGCTCGGGGGTTCCACCCACGGCGCCGGATCGCGGCGCAGCAGGTGCTATCGGGATGATCGGGCGGAGCGGTCCCTGCGGCGTCTAGCTGGCGCGTAGGTGCCGATGCTCCCGATGCTCGGCCAGCCACTGCCGTTCCACCCGCTTCACCCGCTGGTGCTCCACGGTGACCAGCAGTGCCCCGGCGGTGACCAGGGCCCCGGCGACCAAGCCGAGGATCAACGACAGACTGCTGTTGCCATAAGCGGTGGCCGCGACGGTGGCTGCGATCAGCACCGTGCCGACACCGATGAGGATCAGCCCCGGCAACCAGAGGGTGTCGATAAAGGATTCACCGGCGTGCGGTTGGGTGGTGCGGGCATGATCAACCGGATCGTGGTGGGCGCCTTTCATCACGTCTCCTTTCGTGGAGAGAATGCCTCCAGACTACCCTCGTTGTGAGCTAGGTCACCATTACCGAAGGGTAACGACCCGCGTGCAGGTGTGATCGGCCTAATACACTGAGCCGTCCGTCGCCCGACCGGGACCGAAGCACTGGCGACCACGTTTGTTGGAGCTGTTCAGCCGGGTACCAGTACTGCACAGCAGTCACGTCGCCGCGCACTTTTTGGCGACCGCCGGCATGTGTCACGGCTGACCGACGAGGGGAAGGACGAGTGTCGATCGATGGGTTCAGCCGAACGGCTCAAGCAGTGGGAGTCGCGTAGCGAGTGGGTGTTGGCCGCGGTGGCGGTGGCGTTCCTGGTGGTCTACTCGGTCCAGGTTCTGACCAACCCGGTGCGCGAAGTGACCAACCTGCTCAACGGCGTGATGACGCTGCTCTACCTGGTCTTCGTCGTCGACTACGTCGTTCGGCTCACCCTCGCGCCGCGTCGCCGACGGTGGTTTTTCCGGCATCTGCTCGACCTGGCCATCGTGGCGCTGCCGTTCCTGCGTCCGCTGCGGCTGCTGCGGCTGCTCGTGCTGATCAAAGTGATGCATCGGGCCGGTGGTGACGCCATCCGCGGACGGGTCGCCGTCTATACCGCCAGCAGCGCGGCGTTACTGGTCTATGTGGCCTCACTGGCGATGCTCGAGACCGAGCGGTCCGCACCGGAGGCCACCATCACCAACTTCGGCGACGCGATTTGGTGGTCGATCACCACGGTCACCACCGTCGGCTACGGCGATACCTACCCGGTGACTGCCACCGGTCGGGTGATTGCCGTGCTGCTGATGATCGGCGGCATCAGCCTCATCGGTGTCATCACCGCCACGGTCGCGTCCTGGATCGTGGAACGGGTGTCCGAGGAGGACTCCGCGAACCGCGCCGCCACCGCCTCGGAGATGGAGGACCTGCGTGACGAGATCCGCCAATTGTCGGTGCAGCTGCAAATTCGCGAAGGCGTCCGCGAAGACGCGTGGTCGCATCGCTGACCCCATCCATTGATTTGCTGCGCGCACTAGCGCAGCATCGAGGCGTCGACGAGTTACGAGGTGGAGCGCGTGATGGAATCCCTTGGGCCTGAAGCACCGCTGGAGTACAGCCATTTTCCACCGATCGAGGATTACGCGTTCCTGTCTGACTGTGACACCACGGCACTGGTCGCGCCGGACGGCGGGGTGGAGTGGCTGTGTCTGCCGAGGATGGATTCTCCGAGCGTGTTCGGTGCGCTGGTGGACCGTGATGCCGGCCGGTTTCGGATCGCACCCTCCGGCGTCGAGGTTCCCGCTGCCCGCCGCTACATCCCCGGCACCCTGGTAACCGAAACGAGTTGGTGGGCGGCAGGTGGCTGGCTCGTCGTGACTGACGCTCTGGTGATGGGGCCCTGGCATCACGAGACGAAGCGATCCCCGACCCACCTGCGTGCGCCGACCGACTACGAAGCCGCCCACGTGCTGCTGCGGGTGATCCGCTGTGTGAACGGCAAAGTCCAGGTGAACATGGAATGCAGCCCGGTGTTCGACTACGGCCGAAGCCCCGTCGAGTGGGAATACGTCAACGGGGGATATCGCGAGGCCGTAGCCAAGGCCGAGGGAAGCGATCTCGAACTGCGTTTGACCACCGACATGAACGTGGGGTTCGAGGGGCCGTCGGCGACCGCCCGGACGCTGCTCAAGGAGGGTGACCGCCGCTTTGTCGCGCTGTCCTGGAGCGACCACGCGCCACCCCGGGAACTCGCCGAGGCTTCCGACGCCCTGCGGTGGACCTGTCATCATTGGCAGCACTGGCTGGACCGGGGCCGGTTCCCCGACCATCGGTGGCGCGGACACCTGCAGCGCAGCGCACTGACACTCAAGGGTCTGTCGTTCGCCCCGACGGGCGCCATCGTGGCCGCCGCGACGACGTCGTTGCCCGAAACCCCGGGCGGTGAACGCAACTGGGACTACCGCTACACCTGGATCAGCGACACCGTGGCCACCCTGTGGGCG
>JAGQTR010000106.1 GCA_020438915.1 Mycobacterium sp. | reverse complement strand
TCGACCCGGGCAATTTCTCCCACGGCTTCGAGGGCATCACGGGCCTGTCGGCGATCCTGATCACCCATCAACATCCCGACCACGCCGACGTCCAACGGCTGCCCGCGCTCATCGAAGCCAATCCGCAGGCGGCCCTCTACGCCGACCCGCAGACGGCGGCCCAACTCGGCGCGCCGTGGCAAGCCGTCGAAGTCGGCGACGAACTGTCGGTTGGACACCTCACGGTGCGGGGCGTCGGTGGCCGGCACGCGGTTATCCATCCGGAAATCCCTGTCATCGACAACATTTCGTATCTCGTCGGCGACGGCGAACATCCAGCGCGGTTGATGCACCCCGGCGATGCACTGTTCGTTCCCGGCGAGCCTGTCGACATCCTGGCCACACCGGCCGCCGCACCGTGGATGAAGATCTCCGAGGCGGTGGACTACCTGCGGGCGGTGGCGCCGACGCACGCGGTGCCGATCCACCAGGCGATCATCGATCCGATCGCCCGGCCGATCTACTACGGACGGTTGTCCGAGATGACCGACACCGATTTCCAGGTCCTCAAACCCGAGAGTGCCACCACCTTCTGACCGCGAGCAGACGCAAAGTTCACCAATCTCCCGGCGTGTCCGGGCACTTTGTGTCTGCTCGCGCCTCGAACTCGAACGCTCGGGCCGCTAGCCGACGTCGCGTGCGGCGGCACGACCCGCTGCGCGCCCGGAGAACACACAGCCGCCGAGGAACGTCCCCTCCAGCGAACGATAGCCGTGCACCCCGCCCCCGCCGAACCCGGCGGCCTCGCCGGCGGCATACAGTCCTGGCAACGCCGTGCCGTCACTCTGCAGAACACGCGAGTCGAGGTCTGTTTCCAAACCGCCCAACGATTTTCGGGTCAAGATGTGCAGCTTCACCGCGATCAGCAACCCAGCCTTCGGATCCGTCAGACGGTGCGGGGCAACCACTCGGCTGACCCGATCCGCCAGATAGCTGCGCGCAGCCCTAATGGCGGTGATCTGGCTGTCCTTGGTGAACCGGTTGACCACCTCCCGATCCCGTGCGGTGACCTCTGCCTCGACCACGGCGAAATCCAGCGGCGAAACCCCGGGCACCGAGTTCATCGCGGAGACCAGTTCCCGCAACGAGTGAGCGGTCACGAAATCCACGCCCTTGTCGACGAAGGCGTGTACCGGTGCCGGCCCTTTCCTGGCACGTTCCAGCAGATCGCGCAGGCTCTGATTGGTCAGGTCGGGGTTTTGCTCCTGACCGGAAAGACCGAACTCCTTGTCGATGATCCGGGAGTTCAGCACGAACCAGGTGTAGTCGTGGCCGGTCTTGGCGATGTACTCCAGCGTGCCGAGGGTGTCGAAACCGGGGTACAGCGGTGCGGGTAGCCGTTTGCCGGTGGCGTCCAGCCACAGCGAGGAGGGTCCGGGCAGGATTCGGATGCCGTGCAGGGGCCAGATCGGGTCGTAGTTCGTGATGCCCTCGGTGTAGTGCCACATCCGGTCGCTGTTGATGAGGTTGCCGCCCGCCGCCGCGGAAATGTCGAGCATTCGGCCGTCGACGTGCGCCGGGACTCCGCTGAGCAACTGCTCGGGAACCCGTCCCATCCGCTTGGGCCAGTTCTTGCGGACCAGGTCGTGGTTGCCGCCGATACCGCCACTGGCGACCACCACCGCCTGAGCGCGGAACTCGAAATCGCCCACTACATTTCGTGATGATTCAGCGCCGCGCACGGCTGTTGAAGGCTCCAGCACCGCACCGCGCACGCCGACCACCGACCCGCCCTCGACCACGAGTTCGTCGACTCGGTGCCGATGTGCGAAGCGAGCACGAGACAGCCGACGCGCGAAAATATCCACCAGGGCCGGGCCGGTTCCCCAGGTGATGTGGAAACGCGGCACCGAGTTGCCGTGCCCGCGGGCGTCGTAGCCACCCCGCTCGGCCCACCCGACCAGTGCGAAGGTACGGAGCCCGCGGTCGCGCAGCCAGCTGCGCTTCTCCCCGGCGGCGAAGTCGACGTACGCGTGCGCCCACTGCCGGGGCCAGTGATCTTCGGGGCGGTCGAATCCCGCGGTACCGAGCCAATCCTGCAGGGCGAGGGCATGGCTGTCGCGAATGCCGAGGCGCCGCTGCTCGGGGCTGTCGACGAGAAACAGACCACCGAACGACCAGAAGGCCTGACCGCCGACGTTGGCTTCGTTCTCCTGGTCGACGATCAGAACACGACGACCACGTTCGACCAACTCGCAGGCGGCTACCAACCCCGCAAGTCCGGCACCCACCACGATGACATCAGCATCAGCCATGCAGACAATCTAGCCATCGCGAGCCTCACGCGGCGTGAGTAAGCGCAGGTCGGTTTTGCCATCCATAGATACGGGCGGCTGGTGTGCAGCCAGATCGCAAAATCGGGCGAAAGTACGATCTGACGGCACACTAGCGATACGTCACCCACCGGTGCCGGCAGGCAGGCTAAGCGCGTGCCGCGCCATCCAGACCCGCCGCGTTCAGCAGCCAGGCGTACTGGAAGGCAGCCTCCTTCCAGCGTTCGTAACGCCCGCTGAGGCCGCCGTGACCGGCATGCATTTCCGTCTTCAGCAGTACCTTCGCCGCCTCGGATGCCGGCTTCGATTGGGCGTGACGCAACGCGGCAACCCATTTTGCCGGCTCCACGTAGTACACCCGGGCGTCATTCAGCGATGTCATCGCCAGGATCGCCGGATAGTTCTTGGTTTCTACGTTCTCGTAGGGTGAGTAGGACTTCATGTAGCGGTATACCTCGGGGTCCTCCAGCGGGTTTCCCCACTCGTCCCACTCGGTGACGGTCAGCGGCAGCGACGGGTCCAAGATCGTGGTGAGCGGGTCGACGAAGGGCACCGCGGCCAGGATCCCGGCGAACAGGTCGGGCGCCAGGTTGGCCACCGCTCCCATCAGCAAACCCCCCGCACTACCGCCGTAGGCCACCAGATTTTCCGGCCTGGTGACATCGGTGCCGACGAGATGTGCGGCGACCGAGATGAAGTCGGTGAAGGTGTTGCGCTTCTCCAGCATCTTGCCGTGCTCGTACCACAACCTGCCCAGTTCGCCGCCGCCGCGCACATGCGCGACCGCGAACACCATCCCGCGATCCAGCAGGGACAGCCGCGCGATGGAAAACCGTGGATCTTCGCACGATTCGTAGGCGCCGTAGCCGTACAGCAACAGCGGTGCCGGGTATTGCAGACCCGCCCGATGGATGATCGAGATCGGTATCCGCGCGCCGTCGGAGGCGACCGCCCAGTCGCGTCGCTCGATATAGTCCTGCGGCCGGTAGTCGCCGAGCACCGGCTGTTCCCGAAGCAGTGTCCGCTCACCGGTGGCCAGATCGAGGTCATAGATACGCACCGGTGTGACGAACGAGGTTGCGCCGATGCGCAGCTTGGGCGCGCTCCAGTTCGGGTTGGCCGACAGTCCCACCGACATCAGCTCGGAATCAAAGGTGATGTCTTGGGCCAGTCCGTACCCTGATTTCTCGATGGGCCACAGCTGGATTCGCGGTAGCGCATCGCTTCGGTAGCTGACCACCAAGTGGGTGTCGAACGCATCGACCGAGTCCAGCCGCACGTCGCCTCGATGTTCGATCAGGGTGCGGCACGCCGTCGGATCACTCACCGGCGCCTCGACGAGGGTGAAGTTCTCCGCTCCGTCGTTGTGCAGGATCAGAAAGCGGTCCTGGCCGTCGACGATGGCGTGGTCGACCGCGTACTCGACACCCTCGCGCCGCGGCCAGACGGTGGCGAACGCCGTCTGCGGGTCGGCCGCATCGCCGAAGCGCAGTTCCGAGGTCACCGCACTGCCGGCGGCGATGATGACGTAGGAGTTGCTGCGGGTGCGTCCGACGGCGACCCAGAACCGTTCGTCGGGTTCATAGTAGACGCGTTCGGCGGCCATCCCGGCACCCAGACGGTAGCGCCAAACGGTGTCTGGGCGCCAGGCGTCGTCCACCGTGACGTAGTAGATGGTGTGGTTGTCAGCAGCCCAGGTTGCACCCGCGCCGATCCCGGAAATTTCGTCGTCGTAGCGTTCTCCGGTTCGTAAATCCTTGAACCGCAACGTGTACCGTTCGTCGCCTTTGACGTCTACCGAGTAGGCGAGAATATTTCCATCGACACTGACGGCGGCCGCGCCAAGCGAGAAGAAGTCGTGTCCTTCGGCCTCTAGATTTTCATCGAGCAGTACCTGCTCACCAGGAATCTCGGTGTGTTCGTCAAACTCTGGCGGGGACCAGTCGTCGGGATCGGTTACCGGACAGCGACATTGAACGCCGTATTGTTTTCCCTGAAAACTGCGCCCGTAATACCACCATTGGCCTCGACGAGTAGGCACCGAAAGATCGGTCTCCTTCGTTCTAGCCTTGATCTCGTCGAAGATCTTCT
>JAGQTR010000105.1 GCA_020438915.1 Mycobacterium sp. | reverse complement strand
GCCGGCGTGCTCGGCGTGCGACTCCGGCGGTGAGTGTCCGCGGTGCGTGGCGAACTTCGCCGGTCAGATCGTGCGATCCTGTTGTGAGGGCGCAGGTGATCCGAGTCGACGCCGGCTACGCGCCAGGTTCGAAGGGCGCGACCCCGCGTCCTGGTACAGTGTCGTACCAACGCCGTCGGACCAAACGACGTCGCGCCCGACGACCATCGAAGGAGCTCGCATGACCGCGCAGGCGACAGCCCGCAGCGATGCCGGCGAAGGACCCGTGGTGGAGACCGCCCACGGCCCGGTCCGCGGGTTCGACGACGGGACCGTCAAGGTGTGGAAGGCGGTCCGCTACGCCGCGCCCCCGGTCGGCGATCTGCGCTGGCGGGCACCCGAGCCGCCGAAGTCGTGGTCGGAACCGGTCGATGCGCGCCGGGTGGGCCCGGTGTGTCCGCAGCCGACCGATCCCAGAATCCCGATCGATCTCGGGGCGCCGCAGGGCGACGATTTCCTGACGCTCAACGTGTGGGCACCCTCGGGCACCGAGCCAGGGGCCGCCAAACCGGTGATGGTGTGGGTGCACGGAGGCGCCTACATCCTCGGCTCCGCAAGCCAGCCGCTTTACCACGGGGGCGCACTGTCCGCCGGCGGCGATGTCGTGGTCGTGACGCTCAACTACCGACTCGGCGCCCTGGGGTTTCTGGAACTGGCCACTCTGGGCGCCGACAGTGATCAGTTCGCCACCAACGTCGGCCTGCGCGACGTGCTCGCGGCGCTGCGGTGGGTTCGCGACAATATCGCTGCGTTCGGCGGGGACCCCGGCCGAGTCACCTTGTTCGGCGAGTCCGCGGGAGCGGGCGTGGTGACCGCACTGTTGGGCAGTCCCGCGGCGGCGGGGCTCTTCACCGCAGCGATCGCCCAGAGTTCGCCGGTCACGTCCTCCTACCACGCAGACGGCGGCCGCCGAGTGGCCGGGCGCATCCTCGATGTCCTCGAGATCGGACCACAGGATCTGGGGCGCCTGGCCGAAGTGCCGATCGCGGCCATCGTGGAGGCGTCGCGAACCGTGTTCGACGAAGTGCCGGTGCAAACCCCGGGCAGGCTCGCCTTCGCGCCGATCGTCGACGGAGACGTCGTGCCGGACTATCCGGTCAACCTGGCCAGAAAAGGCCTGACACATCCGGTGCCGCTGATCATCGGTACCAACAAGAACGAGGCCGCGCTGTTTCGATGGATGAAATCACCGCTGATGCCCATCGCGCCCGAAGCCATCAAGGCGATGTTCGCCGAGATCGCAGCGGAACAGCCCGGCCTGCAACTGCCCAGCGAGGCTGCGCTGGGCGGCACCTACCGCGGTCGCGGCAAGGTCAAGGGCATGGGGGTGGCCAGCGACCTCGGCTTCCGCATGCCCTCGATCTGGTTCGCCGACGGCCACCGCACGGTCGCTCCGGTGTATCTCTACCGTTTCGACTTCGCCACACCGATGCTGCGAATGCTGCGCCTGCATGCCGCGCACGCCACCGAGCTGCCCTTCGTCTGGGGCAATCTCGGCGCCATACCGCGGGATCCGATGTTCGCGCTGGGTGGCCGCAAGCTCGGCGAGGCGGTTTCGCAGCGGGTGCGCAGCAGATGGACGAACTTCGCCACCCACGGCGACCCCCGCGGCCTGGACGGCGAACCTGCGTGGCGCCCTTACGGCGCCGACGACCGTGCGACGCTGGTCATCGACAAGCAAGATTGCGTGGTCGATGACCTTGATGCTGACGTGCGCCGCGCCTGGGGCGACGAAGTCCTGAGCTTTCTCTAGAAGACGTCGATAGGTGCCGCCATGGAGTTTCTGGACGCCCTGCCGCCGCAGATGCGCGACCCCGTTCTGTTCGCTGTTCCATTCTTCCTGCTTCTGCTGATCATCGAGTGGACCGCAGCACGCAGGCTCGAACACCTCAAGGACCCCGCCGGCACCGACCGTCCGGGGTCGGGCGCGTACCGCACATCCGACTCATGGGCCAGCATCTCGATGGGTTTGGTATCCGTCTTCACGATGGGTACGTGGAAGTTCCTGGCGCTGTTGGGATATGCGGCGATCTACGCATATCTCGCGCCGTGGCAGCTGTCGGCAGACAAGTGGTACACGTGGGTGATCGCGATCCTCGGAGTCGACCTGCTGTTCTACGCATACCACCGTTGCGCCCATCGAGTGCGGTTGATCTGGGCCACCCATCAGGCCCACCACTCCAGCCAGTACTTCAACTTCGCGACGGCTTTGCGGCAGAAATGGAACAACAGCGGCGAGATCCTGATATGGACTCCGTTGCCACTACTGGGCGTTCCACCCTGGATGGTGTTCGTGAGTTTCTCGATAAATCTGGTCTATCAGTTCTGGATTCACACCGAACACATCGGAAAACTCTGGTGGCCAATCGAATTCATTTTCAACACACCGTCCCATCATCGGGTACACCACGGCATGGACAAGCAATACCTGGACAAGAACTACGGCGGGATCCTGATCATCTGGGATCGGCTGTTCGGCACGTTCCAGCGCGAACAGTTCCGGCCACACTATGGATTGACCAAACCGGTCGACACGTTCAACATCTGGAAGCTCCAGACCCGCGAATACGCCGCGATCGGCCGCGATGTCCGTGCCGCGCACGGTGTGCGGGACAAGCTCGGCTACATTTTCGGCCCGCCCGGATGGGCACCGGCGGGCGCACCGGCAACCCCCGACCTCGCGCAGACTGACCGGACGTCGGCACAGCAGGCCCGATCCACAACGCCACCCTCGGTCAGGCCGTAGTCTGCGCATTGTGGAGACGGTATTTGATGCTCACGTCGATCCCGCGCTGATAGAACGCTCGCTGGCAGAAAGCATCTTCGGGTCGGTGTGGCTGGACATGCCGCGGCCCGAATTCGCCCCCCCAGCCGGTCCGGTCACCTGCGACCTGCTGGTGATCGGTGGCGGCTACGTGGGCCTGTGGAGTGCGTTGCATGCCGCGCGCCGCCACCCCGACCGGCGCATCGTGCTCGTCGAGGCAGATCGCATCGGATGGGCGGCCTCCGGGCGCAACGGCGGCTTTGTCGACGCCAGCTTGACGCATGGACGCGAGAACGGGAAGTCGCGCTGGCCCAACGAGATCGACACTCTCGAGGCATTGGGTATGGAAAATCTCGACGGCATGCAAGCCGAGATCGCCGAACTAGGCCTAGACACCGAATGGCAGCGCACCGGGCTACTGACAGTGGCGACCGAACCACATCAGGTCGGCTGGCTGGAGCAGGCCGCGGCGGAGAACCAGGGACAGCTACTCAACCGGCAACAGGTTCACGACGAAGTGCACTCGCCGACCTACCTCGCGGGTCTGTACAGCCCCGGCACGTGTGCAATCGTCCATCCCGCCAAGCTGGCACTCGAACTCGCACGGGCCTGTCGGGATGTCGGGGTCGAGGTCTTCGAGCACACCACCGCTTCGCGAATAAATTCCGGCGGAGCCGCGTTGCGAGTACACACCGACGGGCCGACGATCACCTGCCGTGAGGTGGTGTTGGCAACCAACGTGTTTCCCAGCCTGCTCAAGCGCAACCGCCTTTTCACCGTGCCCGTCTATGACTACGTGCTGGCCACCGAACCACTCACCGACGCCCAAATGGACCGGATCGGGTGGCAGCGCCGACAGGGAATCAGCGACTCCGCCAATCAATTTCACTACTACCGAGTGACAATGGACAATCGGATCGTCTGGGGCGGCTATGACGCGGTCTACCACTTCGGCCGGCGCGTCGATGCGGCCTACGAGGATCGCGAACAGACCTACCGCCGGCTGGCCGCCCATTTTTTCATCACCTTCCCTCAGTTGGACGACGTTCGGTTCACCCACCGCTGGGCCGGCGCTATCGACACCAACACCCGGTTCTGCGCACACTGGGGACTGGCACGGGAAGGCCGCGTGGCCTACGTGAACGGATTCACCGGCCTCGGTGTCGGCGCCGCACGGTTCGCTGCCGATGTGTGCCTTGACCTCTTGGACGGAGCGCAGACGCCGCGCACCCGCTTGGAGATGGTTGCCAAGAAACCGTTGCCGTTCCCGCCGGAGCCGCTGGCCAGCCTCGGCATCCAGGCCACCAGGTGGTCACTGGACCGGGCCGATCACCGCGCTGGACGTCGCAATATCCTGCTGCGCACGCTGGACGCCGTCGGCTTGGGCTTTGATTCCTGAGCCGGATCGTCCGTCCTCTGCCATGGTTCTTATGTAACGACCCTTTTCCTGATTGCGATGAGCCTGTTACGCAAGCCGCGAGAGTGGGTTCACCGGCGAGAGGGCGAGGGGCACTATGTGGGATGGGTCAACAGAGTCGGATCGGTCGACAGGATCGGATCGATTGCTGCAGCTGCTGCTCGCGGTAGCCGCTACGGTCACCACCCTGTTGCTCGCCTCGACACCGGCCCAGGCGCAAGCCGATACCCTCGTCTATCCGGGTATGGAGATCCACCAGGACTCGGTGCTGTGCACCCTCGGCTATGTCGACCCCCAGACACGGATGGCGTTCACCGCCGGCCATTGCCGTGCTTCGGGAACAGTCTCGGACAAGCAGGGCAACATGATCGGTACCCAGGGTTCGTTCCGCGACAATACGCCCGACGGCACCACGGTCGATACCAACCACCAGATCACCGATTGGCAGGTGATCAACCTGACGTCTGACGTCGCGGTCAACAACGTGCTGCCCGGCGGACGCGTACTGGTCACCGATCCTGCGGTGCTTCCGGTGGCCGGCATGCCCGTCTGCCACTTCGGCGTGGTGACGGGGGAGAGCTGCGGGACCGTCGAATCGGTGAACAACGGCTGGTTCACGATGGCCAATGGTGTGGTCAGCAAGAAGGGTGACTCGGGTGGGCCGGTGTACACCCCGACACCGGATGGGCGCACGGTGCTCATCGGCATCTTCAACAGCACCTGGGGCGTCCTGCCGGCCGCGGTCACCTGGCAGGTTGCCAGCCAGCAGGCCCGTGAGGACACGATCTCCGCGGCGTCCGCCGACTTCGCCGCTGCACCGGTCCAGCCCTGACAGCCGCGCGGTGGAGCACCGCGCCTGAAATCGGGAAAGATTAGAACACGTTCTAGCCAGTGCGCCTCGCCGGCGATATCCTCACAGGAATGCTTGACCAGACACCTGTCCAGATCGCCTGGGTAACTCGGGACCTTGCGGCCACCGAAGCGATGCTGACCTCGCTGTTGGGCCCCAAGAAGTGGCTTCGCATGCCCGGAGTGCACTTCAGCGCAGACCAGTGTTGCTACCGCGGCCAGCCCGCCGACTTCGTCGCCGACATCTCGTTGAGCTATGCCGGGGACACCCAGCTGGAACTGATCGCTCCGGTGTCGGGCCGCAACGTCTACACCGAGTTCCTGGACCGGTGCGGACCGGGGTTGCACCACGTCTGCGTCGAGGCCCGGGACCCCGAGGGATTCGATGAGGCCGTCGGCGAGGCCGAGCGCAACGGCGCACCCGCGGTCATGACCGGAACCATGCCCGGTGGAATGCGTTTCGCCTATGTTTCGGCGGAGAGCTCGGGTGTGCCCTACATCGAGATCGCCTACATTCCGCCCGAGATCCACACGTTTTTTGACCAGGTGAAGCGGCAGTCGACGGGAAAACAGGAGCAGCAGTGACAATGCAGCACATCCCACAGCTCGTGAGCGCGGATGCGGTCACCACCTGGTCGGACGAAACCGACGTGCTGGTCCTCGGTTTCGGAATCGCCGGCGGTTGCGCCGCGGTCAGCGCCGCAGCGGCGGGCGCGCGGGTCCTGGTTCTGGAGAAGGCCGCGGCGGCCGGCGGGACGACGTCGATGGCCGGCGGCCACTTCTATCTCGGCGGCGGGACTGCCGTGCAGCTGGCGACGGGGCACGACGATTCACCGGAGGAGATGTACAAGTATCTGGTCGCCGCCTCCCGCGAACCCGAACACGACAAGCTCCGCGCCTACTGCGACGGCAGCGTCGAACACTTCACTTGGCTCGAGGGCCTCGGCTTCCAATTCGAGCGCAGCTACTACCCCGGCAAGGTCGTCGTCCCGCCGGGCACCGAGGGGCTCTCCTACACCGGCAACGAGAAGGTGTGGCCGTTCTGTGAGCAGGCCACACCGGCGCCGCGCGGACATTCCGTGCCGGTGCCCGGCGAATTGGGTGGCGCGGCGATGGTGATCGACCTGCTGCTCAAGCGCGCCGCCGACCTGGGTGTGCAGTTCCGGTACGAAACCGGAGCCACCCGCCTCGTCGTCAACGATGACGGCGAGGTGGTCGGCGTGCGCTGGAAGCACTTCGGCGACACCGGCGAGGTCAGGGCCAAGGCTGTCATCATCGCCGCAGGCGGCTTCGCGATGAACGCCGAGATGGTGAACGAATACACACCGGCGCTCGGGCAGGAGCGCAAAACCAAACACCACGGGACGGTGGCCCCCTACATCCTGGGCAACCCCAACGACGACGGCCTGGGCATCCGGCTGGGCGTCTCCGCCGGTGGCGTGGCGATCAACATGGATCAACTGTTCATCACCGCTGCGGCCTACCCGCCCGAGATTCTGCTCACCGGCATCATCGTCAACAAGGACGGCAAAAGGTTCGTCGCCGAGGACTCCTACCATTCACGAACATCGGCCTTCGTACTCGAGCAGCCCGATCAGGCGGCCTACCTCATCGTCGACGAAGCCCACATGCGGATGCCCGAGATGCCGCTGATCCGATTCATCGACGGCTGGGAGACCGTTGCCGAGATGGAAGCGGCACTGAAGATTCCGGAGGGCAACCTCGCCGCCACCCTGCAGCGGTACAACGCGAACGCGGCCGAAGGTGTCGACCCGGACTTCGGTAAACAGCCGGAATACGTTGCGGCACAAGACACCGGACCGTGGGCGGCCTTTGACCTGACCCTGGGCAAGGCGATGTACTCCGGGTTCACGCTGGGCGGACTGAAGGTGTCGATCGACGGTGAGGTGCTACGCGAGGACTCCACCGTGGTGCGCGGGCTCTACGCGGCGGGCGCGTGTGCCTGCAACATCGCCCAGGATGGCAAGGGCTACGCCAGCGGAACGCAGCTCGGCGAGGGGTCGTTCTTCGGGCGGCGGGCGGGCGAACACGCAGCGCGGCAGGCGGGAGGACACGCCGCCCGCGCGGCCGCGCACACCTAAACCGGGGCGGGCTCCTCGCCGACGTCACCAAGATGCCACCGGCCGCCGCCGAGCAGCTGCAACTGCCGGGTGTGGTGCTGCTCGACGGTGTGGCGGTGGCTGACGCTGACCAGGATGGTGTCGGGCAGCTCGCTTCGTACGAGCTGGTACAGCATCAGCTCCAGTCCCTCGTCGAGTGCAGAAGTCGATTCATCGAGGAACACCGCCTGCGGTTTGGTGAGCAGGATGCGGGCGAACGCGATCCGCTGCTGCTCGCCGGGGGAGAGCACTTTGGCCCAGTCCTGTTCCTCGTCGAGCCGGCCGGTCAGATGCGGCAACGCGACCTGATTGAGGACGCTGCTCAGATCCTCATCGGTGAGGGAACCGGTCTGATTCGGATACGACACGACGGTCCGCAGATCTCCCAGAGGCACATACGGCAGTTGTGACAAGAACAACGTCGCATTCTCCTCAATGGGATATTGGATGGAGCCCGACGCGTAGGGCCACAGTCGGCCGAGGCTGCGCAGCAGAGTGGTCTTGCCAGTGCCGGACGCACCGGTGACCACCAATGCCTCGCCCGGCTCGAGTCGCAGGTCCAGCGGATCTATCAGCTGCCGACCGTCGGGGGTCCGCACCTCGACATCGTCGAGCTCGACATGTCCGTCGGGGGAATTTTCGGCGGCCAGCGAGGGAAGCGCTCGGCCCTCTTCGTTGGCGATCACCAGTCCGTGCAGGCGGATGATCGCGGCACGGTAGCCGGCGAAGTTGTCGTAGGCATTCCGGAAGAACGACAGCCCGCTGAGGATTTCGCGAAACGCGCTGGCCGTCTGCGAGAGCTGACCAAGAGTGATGTCGCCGTTGTAAAACCGGGAGAACTGCACGATGTAGGGAATCAGCTCTTGGGCTTGGCTGATCGAGAGGTTCCAGCCCAGAAAAGCCGCCAGGCGGTTGACGTACTTCTTGTAGTTCTCGACGATCGGGGCGAACCGGCGGCGAAGCCCGGTGCGCTCTGCGATCTCCCCGCGGTAGAAAGCGACCGCCTCGGCCGCATCGCGCAGCCGAACCAGGGCGTAGCGGAAGACGGCATTGAACTTCTCGTTGTTGAACGACAGCGTGATGATCGGCCGGCCGATCCAGAAAGCCACGACGGTGGCGAACAGGATGTAGACGATGCCGATCCAGAACATCGCCTTGGGCAGTTCGACACCGACGAAGGGCAGGGTCACCGGGCCCGACAGGTTCCACAGGATCGCGGTGAACGAGATCATCGCGGCGATCGAGGAGACGGCGCCGAACAGCAGCGTGCTGCCCGAGGTGTTGTTCGGCGTGTTGGGCAGGGCCCCGACACCGGCGGTGAAGATGTCGATGTCGGCCTGGATGCGCTGGTCAGGGTTATCGATGGTGTCGTCGATGAACCGCGTGCGGTAGTAGGCCTTACCGTCGAGCCAGTCGCCGGTCAGCTGGTCTGTGAGCCAGGTGCGCCAGCGGAGCATGAACCGCTGGGTGACGAAGAGGTCGAGCATGATCGTGGCGACGTTGATGACCGCCAGGACGGCAAACACGCCCATGGAGAGCCAGAAACCGTTCCTGCCCGACTCCCTGACGGCATCGTCGCCGGCCCCGACTCCCGACGCGATCACCTGGAAGCTGGTCATCATGTCGTTGCCCTGGAAGCTGAACAGCACCGATAGCCGGACGCTCGAGATGACCAGCAGCAGGATGCCCGCCAGCCACAGCCACACCACGACGCTCTCAGGACCGGTGAAGTACCCCCGGGTGATGCGCCAGAACTGCCGACCCCAGGTGGTGAAGCGGACCAGCAGTGCCACGGCCACCAGGGTGGCCACCGCCGCGTACCCCCAACCTTTGGCGATCCACAACAGCGAGGTCCAGATCTCACTGGACCAGTCGAGAGTGGGGGTGAACAATTCCATTCGGGCAAACTACCGTGACGATCGACGGGCGCCGCGTCGGTGTGGCCCAGAAGTATGGCGTCGCTCGGCCTACAGGTAGCGCCCCGACGCGCGCCGCGTACCGTAAACGTGTGGCACGCAACTCTTCGAAGACATCCGCGAAACCCGGTCCGGGGCGGCTGTCCAACCGGTTCTGGAAGCTGCTCGGGGCTAGCGCGGAAAAAGACCATACCCAGTCGATGGGGTTGGTCGACGAGTCCGCCGAGTTCGCCGCCAAAGCCGCTGAGCTCGATGACGAGCAGCTGCGCAAGGCGGCCCGCTTACTTGAGCTCGAAGACCTGGCCGACGCCGCCGACATACCCCAATTCCTGGCGATAGCCCGCCAGGCAGCTGAGCGCACGACATCGCTGCGCCCCTTCGATGTACAGCTGCAAGCCGCGCTGCGGATGCTGGCAGGCGACGTCGTCGAGATGGCCACGGGCGAGGGCAAGACCCTGTCCGGTGCGATCGCCGCAGCCGGCTACGCCCTCGCCGGTCGCAGCGTGCATGTCATCACGATCAATGACTACCTGGCACGTCGCGACGCCGAATGGATGGGCCCGCTGATCGAGGCGATGGGGCTGACCGTCGGCTGGATCACCGCCGAGTCCACCGCCGACGAGCGCCGTGCGGCCTACCGGTGCGACGTCACCTACGCGTCGGTCAACGAGATCGGTTTCGACGTGCTGCGCGACCAGTTGGTGACCGACGTCGAGGACCTGGTGTCGCCGAATCCCGACGTAGCGTTGATCGACGAGGCCGACTCGGTACTGGTCGACGAGGCGCTGGTACCGCTGGTGCTGGCGGGAACAAGTCATCGGGAGACACCCCGGATCGAGCTCATCCGCCTTGCCGGGGATCTGATCGAGGGTACGGATTTCGCGGCCGACGCCGACAGCCGCAACGTACACCTGACCGAAGTGGGCGCACTCAAAGTGGAAGCCGCACTGGGCGGTATCGATCTGTACTCCGAGGAACACGTCGCCACCACGCTGACCGAGATCAACGTCGCACTGCACGCACGCGCGCTGTTGCAGCGCGACGTCCACTACATCGTGCGCGACAATGCGGTGCATCTGATCAACGCCTCCCGGGGCCGCATCGCGACTCTGCAGCGGTGGCCCGACGGTTTGCAGGCCGCGGTGGAGGCCAAAGAGGGCATCGAGACCACCGAGACCGGGGAAGTGCTCGACACCATCACCGTGCAGGCATTGATCAACCGGTACCCACGGGTCTGCGGGATGACCGGAACCGCCCTGGCCGCCGGCGAACAGCTCCGCCAGTTCTACAAGCTCGGGGTGTCGCCGATCCCACCCAACACGCCCAACATCCGCGAGGACGAAGTCGACCGGGTGTACGTCACGGTCGGCGCCAAGATCGATGCCATCGTCGAACACATCGCGGCGGTACACAAGACCGGTCAGCCGGTGCTGGTGGGCACCCGAGACGTCGCCGAGTCCGAAGAGCTACACGAGCGCCTGGTCAAGGTCGGCGTACCGGCGGTCGTCCTCAACGCCAAGAACGACGCCGAGGAGGC
>JAGQTR010000104.1:25283-26177 GCA_020438915.1 Mycobacterium sp. | reverse complement strand
TCCGTCGTCGCTGTTACCGCAGCCGTCACCTTCGCCCTCGGAGCGCTGCCCCAACCGGTGCTCGACATGGTCAACTCCGCGGGCCGGTTCCTGTGAACCGAGTGCTCAGCTGATGACCGAGCAACTCGTCCTCACCGACGACCGCGGCGCCGTGCGGGTGCTGACGTTGAACCGCCCAGCTGCCAGGAACGCACTCAGCCGGGACCTGATCCGGGCGGCGTACGCGGCCCTGACGGCTGCCGATGTGGACGACTCGGTGCGTGCAGTGGTGCTGACCGGTACCGACCCCGCATTCTGCGCGGGGGTGGACCTCAAAGAGGCGGCCCGCGACGGGTTGGCCTACTTCGAGGAGTTCCGCGAGCAAAGCTGCATCGCGGCGGTCGCCGCCATGCGGACACCGGTCGTCGGCGCAATCAACGGCGCCACCTTCACCGGCGGTCTGGAGATGGCGTTGGGCTGCGACTTTCTCATCGCCTCGGAACGGGCCGTGTTCGCCGACACTCATGCGCGGGTCGGGATTCTGCCCGGTGGTGGCATGACGGCGCGGCTCCCCCAGCTGGTCGGGGCGGCGATGGCCCGGCGGTTGTCGATGACCGGTGAAGTCGTCGATGCCGCATACGCCGAGCGGATCGGTCTGGTCACCGAGGTGGTGGCCCATGACCGGCTGCTCGAGCGTGCGGTCGAACTGGCCGACCAGATCGCTGACGTGCCGCGGCCGACGATGCGCAGTCTGAAGGAGATCTACACGACCGGGGCCTCCTCGGTCACCGGGCCTGCGCTGGCCGCCGAACAGGAGATCGCGTTCGCTCAGCACCGGGCCTTCGACACGCTGGAGATCGCGTTCCACGCGGTGGCGCAGCGAAACAAGGAACAGATCAGACCGGATTAGCTCCC